>JAOACW010000004.1 GCA_026417625.1 Syntrophales bacterium
CTACCAACTAGCTAATGGTGCGCGGACTCATCCTTCAGCGACAGCTTGCATGCAGAGGCCATCTTTGGCTACTGGACCGAAGTCCAGGAGCATTATTCGGTATTAGCCCACCTTTCGATGGGTTATCCCCAACTGAAGGGCAGATTATCCACGCGTTACTCACCCGTTCGCCACTTTACTCAGGCCCGAAGGCCCTTTCTCGTTCGACTTGCATGTGTTAGGCACGCCGCCAGCGTTAGTTCTGAGCCAGGATCAAACTCTCCAGTTTGTATCCTAATCTCTAATCATTTTTCAAAGATTTGGCCCGACAAATCTGCCATCCCAGTATTCAAATTTCAAAGAACAAAAAACTGAAGCTACACTTTTAGTCGAAACTCAACTTTCAGTCAAGAACTTTTTGCTTATATAATAGCACTCCCTTTTCAATTGTCAAGAGCCTTCTGATTAAGAGAAATTAAAGATAATGAACTTTATTTTTGATCCTACCTATTATACTTCGCTTTGTCAAGACAAAATTATACTACTGATCCCGAACCTGTATTAAGAAATATTTTTTCTTCCCCTTACGCAACATTATCCGTCCTGATCCATCCGCATCTTTGAGACTAACGATCTCATCTACCGTTTTAACTGGTCTCTCATTTACATAAGCTCCCCCCTGAAGAATCAGTCGTCTTGCTTCACTCCTAGATACACATAACCCCGTGCTATGGAAAAGTTCATAGGCCATTATACCGGACTCCAAGATTTCCCTGGATATAAACATCGACGGGATAGCAGAAAGATCATCTTCATCGATGGAACGAGGTATACTACTAGAGGGAAAAACAGCGGGATCAACAGTACGTCCTCTGAACACCCCAATTGAAGCTCTCCAGGCCGCCCTGGCCGCATCTATTCCATGAGTTATTCTCGTAGTCTCGTAAGCCAAAACTGATTTGGCCACATTCAGATCTTCATTAGCAAGTTGGTCAACTATCTCAATTTCCTCAACGGGCAGCGTTGTAAAAAGCAAAAGAAATCGTTTAACATCCTCGTCCTCCGTATTTACCCAGAACTGATAGAACTCATAGGGAGACGTCAATTCGGCATCGAGCCAAACGGTTCCTCTTTCCGTTTTTCCCATCTTATGACCCGATGAGGTTGTTATTAAAGGAAAGGTAACACAATAGGCATCCTTACCTTCGACCCTTCTAATTAACTCGCAGCCCGCAAGCATGTTGCCCCATTGATCGTTACCTCCCATCTGCAGCACACAATCATAATGCTGAAATAGATAAAGGAAATCATAAGCTTGTAGAAGCATATAGTTGAACTCTATAAAGTTTAAACCTTTTTCAAAACGCATCCTATAAGATTCAGCCGCTAACATTCTATTAACACTAAAATGTCTACCAATATCCCTTAGGAATTCTATGTAATTCAGCCTCGTTAACCAATCAGCATTGTTCAACATCAGTGCCTTGTCATCTTTGAAATCAAGATAACGACTCAATTGCCTACGGATGCATTCCGCATTAAAATTCACCTGTTCCTTTGTAAGGATCTGTCGCATTTCTGTCTTACCAGAAGGATCTCCGATTAGCGCCGTTCCACCACCAATCAGCACAATCGGTCTATGGCCACCCTCCTGCACATGCCACAATGCCATAACAGGCACTAAGGAACCGACGTGTAGGCTTGTTGCTGTTGGATCAAAACCAATATAACACGTAATTTGGTCCTTTCCCAGAAGGTCCCGCACCCTCTCGGGTTCATTTACTTGCTCCACAAAGCCTCTTTCCTGCAACACATCAAACACATTCATACAACACCTTTTACATCAACCTTCATCTGGTAATGAAGATGTTAATCCGATGGAGATTCTCTCAATACTAAACGATTTTCCATTTCTTTCATCGACATCGAAAATCACACCCTGGAGACGAACATCCCCCTTCGCGACTTCAAATCTGTTGGGAATCTGTAAGAGGAATCTGTCAAATATAGCTTCCTTCTTTATGCCTATAACAGAATCAAATGGTCCTGTCATCCCAGCATCTGTGATATATGCAGTACCACCCGGTAAAATTCTCTCATCAGCCGTTTGCACATGGGTATGAGAACCAAAAACACCACTAACTCGCCCATCAAGAAACCACCCCATTGCCACCTTCTCCGAAGTAGCTTCTGCATGGAAATCGATAACAATGATCTTTGTTCTAGGTAACAATCTTAAAATCTCTTTTTCCACAGTTCTGAAGGGACAGTCACTCGGTCTCATAAAAACCCGTCCCGCCAGGTTAACTACACCCACATGAGCCCCTGACCTTGTGGGCATTAACACGCTTCCACGACCAGGAACACCCTCAGGATAATTTGCAGGTCTCAAAAGACTCTCGTAGTCCACTATGAATTCCATTGCCTCCTTTTTATCCCATACATGATTCCCTGTAGTGAGCACATCAATGCCATAACTAAATAAATCTTCTACAATGTCTCTCGTTATACCGAAACCTGCCGCAGCATTTTCGCAATTAGCTACCACGAAATCTACCGATTTTTCTTTTATCAATAACGGCAACAATTCCCGAACTGCTCTCCTACCCGGACGCCCAACAATGTCTCCAATGAACATAATCCTCATTTTACCTGGCATAATCAGACACCCTGGTTTCTCGTATGACAGTCACTTTAATCTGACCAGGGTATGTAAGATCCCGCTCGATTTTTTTTACTATCTCTCTGCAAAGCATTACCGCATCATTATCAGAAATCTTCTCATTCTCCACAATAATACGTATTTCTCTGCCCGCCTGAATCGCGTAACACCTATCCACACCACTGAACGAGTTTGCAATCTTCTCTAACTCTTCAAGACGCTTCAAATAACTTTCCAGCATTTCCCGTCTCGCCCCAGGCCTCGCCGCTGACAGCGTGTCAGCCGCCTGAACGAGCACACCTAGCAATGAGCTCGTCCGATCATCATCATGATGAGTGGCTATTGCTTGAACAATCTGCGGTGATTCACCAAATTTACGTGCATACTCAGCTCCTATTGCAGCGTGTGTTCCTTCAACTTCGTGATCCACGGCTTTTCCAATGTCATGGAGAAGTCCTGCCCTCTTTGCCTCTTTAACATTAAGTTTCAACTCAGCTGCCATCATTCCCGCCAGATGGGCCACCTCAATGGAATGTTGCAATACATTCTGTGAAAAACTCTTTCTAAACTTCAGGCTTCCTAGCAATTTTATTAATTCAGGGTGAATATCATGAATTCCCAGATCGAAACATACCCTCTCACCGGTTTCTCTTATAATAGCCTCGACCTCACTTCTCACCTTCTTCACTACCTCTTCGATTCTACCCGGATGTATCCTTCCATCGGAAATTAAGCGTTCCAGTGAGATCCTCGCCACCTCTCTACGCACAGGATCGAAACTGGAAAGGACTACAGCTTCTGGGGTATCATCCACAATCAAATCAACACCCGTAGCCGCTTCTATTGCCCTTATGTTTCTTCCTTCCCTACCGATAATTCTTCCCTTCATTTCCTCATTGGGAAGACTAACTACTGAAACTGTATTTTCGGCTATATAGTCACTTGCATAACGCTGTATAGCGTAGAGGATAATTTCCTGGGCTTTTTTTTCGGCAGTTTTTTTAGTCTCTTCCTCTATCTTTCTTATTATGGATGCGGCTTCTATTCTTGCCTCCGTCTCCATTGAAGTTATTAAAGCGTTCTTAGCCTCTTCCGCTGTCATTCCTGCAATCTCTTCAAGCTTCTTTTTCTGTTCATCCAGCTGCCGCTCAAGACATTCCTCCTTCTTCTGTAACGCGATCTCCTTTGCAACCAGCATTTTCTCTTTGTTTTCTAATACACTCTCCTTCTGCGAAAGAAGATCCATTCTTTTCTCTAAATTCTCTTCCTTCGCCCGAATTTTTTTCTCCAGTATTTCTAATTCCTGTTTATGTTCCTTAGTTTCTTTCTCCAGCTCTGCTCTGATTTTTATAATGTTTTCCCGAGCCTGTAGCAGAACCTCTTTCTTTATATTCTCTGCCTCTTTCTTAGCCTCTTCAACTATCCGGTTCGCTAAAGTTAACGAGTGGGACTCCTTTCTTTTCTGGACAACGTAAAACAGTAAGGCACCTACAGTCATCCCAACGAGTGCTGAAACTATCGTTAACACTAATATGCTCGCTGACAATTAAATCCCTCCTCTCCGTTGAGTTTTCAAATTAAGTCTTGTCAATACCTAAAATCCTTATAACAGGGATGGAGAAAGAGGGAAACCTTAGGTCTGGAAGTAGTGGTTTAGATATTACATCCTCTCAGGGAATTGTTCACTTAAACTTTCCGACTCCGAACCGATATAAACAACCTCCGAAATACTTCCCTTTGCACTTGTAAGTAAACTAAACCCTTACCTATGTTAGAGACTATGATCAATTAGGTCGATCAATTGCTTCGAGCGACGCTCTACAGTGTGTATTGTGTCCTCTTTTTCAGCCTTTAATTTTAAATAATCATCGGCAATATTCAAAGCAATGAGAATTGCAAGATTGAGGGTATCCCAAACAAACGTCTTGTACTTAAGATCCTCAGCCTTTGCATTTACTAAGTCAACCACTTTACGCACATGGTCTTCTTCTGCATCACTCACAACCTCCAATGCTTGCCCTAAAATTTCTATGCAAAAACGCTTCTTCGACAAGCGCCCTCTCGAAGCTGCTTATGTTTTATTTTGAATATCTTCAAGTAAATCTAGCAGAAAATCGACCTTCGAGCGAATGGTTTCTCTCTCCTCAATCAAATCCCTGTTCTTCTTTTTTATTTCCTCTAACTCTAACTCCCTTTGTTTAAGAATCTCCTCATATTCTTTAATTTTTTTTCTCAGTCTCCCATACTCGTTAAGAACCGATTTTATCCGTTCTTCCAGTTCGTTGAATTTCTCAAAATCCACTTCTACACCTGTCAAGTAGTGATCAAAAAGCGAAATTTTTTTCATCAATCCAAAAGTTTTTACACGCTGTTTCTATGCCAAACCCCCCAGATAAAGTCAAGAAATTTAAATGTTAAAAGTAAATCGAGAATGACTTTCTGTAAACAAAATATAGAGTTTTTCCTTTAATACCTCTACATCATCGATCCTGCTAAGCTCATTTCTGAGGCGCGCACTCCCCGGAAGTCCCTTTGTGTACCACAGCAGATGTTTGCGAAAGTTCCTCCAAAGATATCTATTTGGTTCAACCTCCATAATTTTTTGGACGTGATGATTAATGATTGGTAAGCGATCATTTAAAGTCCAAAACTCGCTTCCACATCTTCTCAAAAGATGGGCAAAAATCCACGGCCTACCTAAGGCTCCCCGTCCTATCATTACCCCATCACAACCTGTTTCTGAAATCATCCTCTCCATATCAGAAAGCGTTCGGACATCACCATTGCCAATAACAGGAATCTTAACAGCGTTCTTTACCTCTCTGATTAATCCCCAATCAGCCCTTCCACTAAATCCCATTACGGCTGTTCGGGGATGTACAATTATGGCATCCACACCATTTGCCGCCGCCATACGGGATATTTCTACTACACAGATCTCCTCGTGGTTCCAACCAGAACGAATTTTTATAGTCAGCGGGACTTTGATCTTCTTTCTAACTTCCTGAATAATTTTTTCAGCCCTTCTCAAGTCACGCAGGAGTGCCGCTCCTGCACCTGCCGACACCACTTTTCTGGCGGGACAACCCATGTTAATATCGATAATGTCAGCCCCCATATTCTCCAAAACCTGCGCCGCTTCAGACATGACTACCGGACATGAACCAAATATCTGAACACCAATTGGTCGGTCATCCTCTTCCACAGCAAAAAAGGTACGCTCTGATCCGTTCACAACACCACTAGCACTCAACATCTCCGTATAGGCTAAAGGACACCCAAACTTCCGAACCAAGGCCCGAAAAGGATAATCAGTCACCCCGGCCATCGGAGCAAGAAAAACGTTTCCTTCCAAAACAACAGAACCAATTTTCATGGCAATTAACTGTTCAAACGACCTTTTAGAATCATTTCAGCCTTCACCAGATCTTCTTGTGTATTAATCCCTATGAATTCATGAGGATCTTCAGCTAAAAATGCCTCCACTTTCAAACCCTCTTTCCGCGCAATATATACAATATCAGTCAGATAATACTCTCCCTGAACATTTCTCGGTTGTATGGTTCTAACAGCTCTGAAAAGAAACTTAGTATCAACGAGGAAAATTCCAGTGTTTACCTCTCTTATATCTCGTTCCTCACCTTGGGCATCACTTGCCTCAACAATTTTCAGCACCGAACCATTGTCATCCCTCACTACTCTACCATAACTTCCAGGATCCTCCGGACACGTCGTCATTATTGTGATATGAGACTCTCGACTTCTATGGTATTCGCAAAACGCCTCCAATGTAGACACCCTTATTAGAGGTACATCACCGCATAGGATTAGAACAGAACCCTCATGATGAAGGAAAAGATCCTCAGTCTGTAACACAGCATGACCTGTTCCAAGCTGAGGCACCTGTAATACAAACGTTACATTGTAACTTGAAAATGCCTCCATGACCAAACGCGCTTGATGACCCACCACAATCACCACTTGTTTTGAACCTATCTGTCGCGCGCATTCTACAACGTAAGCGAGCATCGGTCTTCCACACAAAGGGTTTAGAACCTTTGGGAGAGCTGAACCCATACGCTTACCCTTCCCTGCAGCCAAGATTATGGTCCTCAAATCATCCTTCCCCATTGTAACCAGATAAAATTGAGTATTTGACGTAAGTAAGATTTTCCACTAACATAAAATCGCATAATCTAACAACATCGAAGGAGCAATAAAAATGCCCTTGAGAATCTTACTAATTGGTAACGGAGCACGGGAGCACGTTATCGCTGAGACTCTGGTGAAATCAAAAAGAAATCCAGAACTTTATGCATTTATGAAAACCAACAATCCTGGAATTGCAGATCTCTCCTCAGCCACAATGTTAGGAAATTACAGCGATCTTAAAGTCATCGTGGAATTTGCAAAGAAAAACAAAGTTGATTTTGCCTTTATAGGACCTGAAGATCCCCTTAACGAGGGCGTTGTAGATGTCCTTGCAGAAGCAGGTATTCCCAGCATTGGGCCATTCAAAAACCTCGCTCGCCTAGAAACCTCCAAATCATTTACCCGAAACCTCCTCAGAAAACATGGCATACCAGGAAATCCCCACTTCCGTGTTTTCAACAACCTGGAAGGAATCGAAGCCTTTACAAAAACAATTGGATCTTTCGTTATAAAACCTGATGGCCTCACAGGAGGCAAAGGCGTAATGGTGCAGGGAGACCACTTCAACTCGCTGGAAGAAGGTTTGAAGCTCTGCGAGTTTGTGTTAGAAAACCATCCTTGTGTTATTATCGAGGAAAAGGTAGAGGGAGAAGAATTTTCACTTCAGTGCTTCTGCGATGGTAAAACCGTGATTCCTACCCCCCCCGTTCAGGATCATAAAAGACGCTTCGTGGGAGACAAAGGTCCCAACACAGGAGGTATGGGTTCGTATTCATGCGAGGATCACTCCCTACCTTTCTTGGAGAAAGAAGATCTCACCGCTGCCCTGGATATAACATCTCAGGTAGCCAATGCCCTATTCAAAGAGGAAGGCCTTTATTACAAAGGCATCATGTACGGGGGTTTCATAGCAACCAAAGATGGTGTCAAACTCCTGGAGTACAATGCCCGTTTTGGCGATCCAGAAGCGATGAATGTCCTACCCCTTCTCAAAAATGATTTTGTGGACATTTGTGAGGCTATTATTCACGGCAAACTAAACGAAATTACCGTAGAATTTGAAAGAAAAGCAACGGTATGTAAATACATCGTTCCGAAGGGCTACGGACTACCCAAGGACCATCCTGATGCATCTTCTACATCTGCGCGTATAGAAATCGGCGATACAGGGGATGCTAAACTCTATTTCGCATCCATTGACAGAAAAGAGGATGGACTGTATATGACCACATCTCGAGCTATTGGTATTGTGGGTATAGGATCAAATCTCCGTGAAGCAGAAGCAAAAGCAGAAAAAGCTACTAAATCAATACGGGGACCCGTCGACTACCGACCTGATATCGGTACAGAAGAGCTTATAAATAAAAGAATAAAACATATGAGAGATTTAAGAAGAAAGCAGTAGGATCTCAATCAGGAGTCATCGGATGAAACAAAACAAGATTAAAACTGCGCTTATCAGTCTTACCGATAAACAGGGTATTGAAGATTTCGCGAGAGGACTCTTGTCCTTCGGTGTGGAAATCCTATCCACAGGAGGGACTGCTGAGCACCTTAGACGGGCTGGTGTTCCAGTTCTTGAAGTATCAGATTACACCCAGTTCCCAGAAATAATGGATGGCCGGGTAAAAACACTTCATCCGAAAATACACGGAGGCATACTAGCTAAAAGGGATTCACGGGAACATTTGGTTGCTGCAGAAATGCACAACATAAAATTCATAGATATGCTAGTCATCAACCTTTACCAATTTGAGAAAATAATTGCCCGCGAAAATTCAACTCTTGATGAAATCTTGGAAAACATTGATATCGGTGGTCCTGCAATGATCCGAGCCGGGGCAAAGAATTACAAGTATGTCACTGTGATCACAGATCCAGAAGATTACCCTTCAATTCTAAGGGAAATGAACGAAAGCGGTGGGTCTGTATCCGAGGGAACAAACTTCAAGCTAGCGCTAAAAGCTTTCCAACTAACAGCAAGATACGATGGAATAATTTCAAATTACCTTGGTAGGTTAAGATTAGATGGGGAACTACGCCCATTTCCGGAGACCTTTACCTTTCAAGTTTCGCTTGTTCAAGAATTACGTTACGGAGAAAATCCTCACCAGAAAGCGGCATTTTACAGAGAAATTTCGCCAACCCTCTCATCCATCGCATCAGCACGACAGCTTCAGGGTAAAGAGCTGTCCTACAACAATATCATGGACGCTGACGCTGCGTGGCAGGCGGTCAATGATTTCTCACAACCCGCTGCTGTCATTGTTAAGCATGCAAATCCTTGCGGAGTGGCTATCTCAAAAGACCTCAAAGATGCTTTTTTTAAAGCCCTAGAAACAGATCCAGTATCAGCTTTCGGAGGGATTGTAGCCTTTAACAGGCCTGTGGATGCAGAAACCGCTCGATTACTTACAGATATTTTTCTCGAAATAGTTATAGCACCAGCTTTCGAAGAGGATGCAAAGGTAATCCTCTCATCGAAGAAAAACCTACGCATTTTAGAAGTTCCTTGTCTAAGTGCCCCCCCAAAAGGGGACTTCGATTTTAGAAGAGTGGTGGGTGGTTTACTGGTACAGGAGAGGGATTACGATGGTACGGACATCCGTAAGGCAAAAGTGGTAACGGAGAGACATCCAACCGACGAAGAGTATGAAGCTCTAGATTTTGCATGGAGGGTCGTAAAATACGTAAAATCGAATGCAATTGTAGTGGCTACTAAAGATAAACTACTCGGTGTTGGAGCCGGCCAGATGAGCCGTGTTGATGCAGTAAGAATTGCCCTGATGAAAGCTGGATCAGCAGCAAGGGGTGCAGTTCTTGCGTCCGATGCATTTTTCCCGTTTCGAGACAGTGTGGATCTCGCAGCACAGGCAGGTATAACAGCTATCATTCAGCCGGGAGGTTCACTCCGAGACGAGGAGTCCATTGTAGCAGCCAATGAGCATGGTATAGCGATGATCTTCACTGGAGTACGTCATTTCAGACATTAAAAATAGAGGGTAACCACAATGAGTTTACAAAGCAAACCGGTGGTGAGCATTGTTATGGGAAGTGAGAATGATCTCCCTATTATGAGAGAAGCCGCTGAGGTTTTAAAAAAATTCGGTGTTTCTTACGAGTATTTTCTGACCTCAGCCCATAGGTCACCCGAGAGGACTTGGAAATTTGCGAAATCAGCTGAAGAAAGAGGTATAAAGATAATTATCGCTGGTGCTGGTGCAGCGGCGCATTTACCAGGGGTCATCGCTTCCCTTACCACGTTACCGGTCATAGGTGTACCTATAGATTCTACAGCACTGGGAGGACTCGACGCGCTTCTTTCCATAGCACAGATGCCGGGTGGAGTACCCGTAGCAACAATGGCAATTGGAAAAGCAGGTGCGAGAAACGCCGCCCTTTTTGCTATCCGTATCTTATCATTAACGGACGATGATTTGAAAGGTAAACTACAAAATTATTTCAAAGAATTGGCTGAAAATGTAGAACAAAAACAGAAAAGCTTATCCATATGATACTGAAAATTGATCCAGAAAAACCGGAAGATTCTCTCATTGAAAAAGTAATTAGCTTCATGAGAGAGGGTGGGGTTGTCGTTTACCCAACCGAAACCTTCTACGGTCTCGGCGCTGATTATGAAAACAAGCACGCAATTGAAAAGATATTCCATCTCAAGGGTCGCACTTTCAGTAACCCCATAGCCCTTATCGGCAAAGGAAGAGAAGATCTCTTTCTCATTACAAATCAAATTTCAGAATCAGCAAGAAAATTAATAGATGTTTTCTGGCCAGGGCCACTTACACTTGTATTTAAGGCTCTACCCTCAGTTTCATCTCTACTACATGCGGGAACTGGAAAAATAGGCATTAGAGTATCACCCCATCCCATAGCCCAGAAATTAACATCAAACTTGGGAAAACCAATAACAGCCACGAGTGCAAACATTTCAGGCCACAAGGAGTGTCGAACAGCAGCAGAGTTCATCGATCAGGTGGGAATCAGAGACGATCTCATGATCATAGATGGAGGACCTTCACCTGGTGGTAGAGGTTCAACAATTTTGGACGTCAGTTGTGAACCCCCACTCCTTATAAGAGAGGGTGCGATTCCATATGAGAAGATAAAATCGGTTATTCAAACTTGAAAGTCCTCGAATATGAAACTGTAAACACGAGAAAAAGCCAGCCAATGCTTCTCGGCAAAAAGATTATCGTTGTGATGCCAGCATACAATGCTGCAAAAACAATCCTAAAAACCCACGAAGAAGTCTTAGCTCAGGGTATTGTGGATCTTGTCATTATAGTTGATGACGCCAGTTCAGATAAAACAGTTGAAATTGCTCGAACTTTACCTAAAACAAAAGTTTATGTTCACGAAAAAAACAGAGGATACGGGGCAAATCAAAAAACATGTTACAAACTCGCCCTAGAAGAGGGTGGGGATATAATAATAATGGTACACCCCGATTATCAATACACACCAAAGTTGATCCCTGCTATGGCCTATTTAATAGCAAACGGCCTCTATCCCTGTGTAATCGGATCCCGCATACTCGGCGGCTATGCCTTGAAAGGAGGAATGCCCTGGTGGAAATACGTAGCAAACAGAGTTCTTACATTTGCGGAAAACATAATTATAGGTGCAAAACTTTCAGAATACCATACAGGATACAGAGCGTTCTCCAGAGAGACTCTGCTATCCATACCATTCGACAAAAACTCGGATGATTTTACGTTCGACAACCAGGTATTAGCTCAGATCCTCTGGAAGGGTTATACTATAGCAGAAATAAGCTGCCCAACCAAATACTTCGAAGAAGCCTCAAGTATAAACTTCACCCAAAGTGTACGCTACGGTATAGGATGTCTAGCCACAGCATTTACATTCCGTCTGAGTAAAATGGGTATACTTAAATCCCCACTTTTCATCAGCGATCACGTTCACAATAAAAAATAAGCTTGACGGAAAAAATTTTTTTTGCCATTTTATGACCTGCGGTCAAAAAATGACCATTGTTCACTATAAGAAGGTCTTATCTTCAATGGGAACTGCGGACAGAAAAAAAAGAGAGAAAGAAAACAAAAAAAATACCCTTTTAAAGGTAGCCCGAAAACTCTTTCTTACGAAAGGTCTTCGCTCGGTAACTATTGAAGAAATAGCAAGGAAAGCAGAAATTAGTAAAGGTGCGATCTATCTACTGTTCCATTCAAAAGAAGAGATTTACACACAGATACTTTTAAACGACGTGGAGAAGTTCCATCAGAAGGTGTCAGCTCTGATACAGCATGAACAAACTGCTAGTGATGCGCTGGTACGTTTTGCCGAATTTTACGTGGACTTTTTTCTCCAGGATCGGGAGCTTTTCCGCATACTTATCACCTACATGCTACACACAGAAGTGATGAAACTATCGGAGGACATGGATAGAAAACTTGTGAGTGCCACTAACAGAACAGTTAATATCATCGAAGATATACTTAATTATGGCATCTCGTCGGGTGAGTTTCACTCAAGGATAGACGTACGTACCTGCCGAAACGTCATATGGGGTTTGTTGAATGGCATCATTGCCCTGCACTTGTTTACGGGCAAAGAATCAAAGAGGGAGGAAAAAATACGCAACACAGTAAGAGTAGGTTTAGAATCAATTTTGAATGCCCTAAGAACAGGGTCTAATGCAGCACAATAATCTACAGGAGGGCATTATATGGGTAATGGTTTGGTAAATACCAGAGATCAACAATTCCTCTTATTTGAGCAGTTCAACATTCAGGACTTCCTTGGAAAAGAACCTTACGAGGAATACTCAAAGGATACGGTGCTCATGATACAAAACGAAGCAGAAAAAATGGCAATTAACACCATACTTCCTACATTCTCTCAAGGTGACCGTGAAGGCTGCCATATAGACGAAAGAGGACAAGTGAGGGTCCCAAAGTGCTTCCACGATGCATTCAAAAAGTTCTGTGATGGTGGGTGGTTGGCGATGGTGAGATCACCAGAATATGGAGGACAGGGGATGCCGTTCACAGTAGCCCTAGCTTGTTCGGAATATTTTGCCGCAGCCAATTTTTCATTTCTAATGTACGCAGGTCTCACCAGTGGAGCTGCCCATCTAATAGAACTGTATGGAACAGAAGAAATGAAAAACAAATATCTTTACAAGATGTATTCCGGGCAGTGGGGTGGAACCATGTGTCTGACAGAACCGTGGGCGGGCACAGATGTTGGGGCGTTGAGAACCACTGCAAAACGTCTACCTGATGGTAAATATCTGATTTCAGGCACTAAATGCTTTATATCAGCAGGAGATCACGACCTAACGGAAAACATCATTCACACTGTCCTTGCCCGTATAGAAGGAGATCCTCCTGGGACTGCAGGCATCTCGATTTTTGTGGTTCCCAAGATACGTGTAAACGAGGATGGTTCACTCGGCGAACCTAACGATGTAAAAACAGGCAATGTGGAACACAAGATGGGTATTAAAGGATCAGCAACTTGTACCCTGGTCTTTGGTGAGGACGGAAATTGCATTGGTGAACTTCTAGGAAAAGAAAGAGAAGGAATGAAAATAATGTTCAATCTCATGAATGAGGCACGTCTAGAGGTGGGACTCCAATCCCTCGGACACGCATCTGCCGCTTATGAACAGGCCCTTCGATACGCAAAAGAAAGGATCCAGAGCATCCCGATATGGGAAATGAAAAACCCCGACGCCAAACCCGTTCCCATAATTATGCATCCCGATGTGCGCAGAGATCTACTTTGGATGAAAGCTTTCGTAGAGGGGATAAGGGCCTTGAATTATTTTGCCGCGTATTCCCTAGACAAGGTAAAAACCTCTAAATCAGCTGAAGAGAAAGCAAAATATCAGGGATTCGCCGATCTTCTTATACCCATCTGCAAAGCCTACTCTTCAGATATGGCCTGTTTGGTAACTTCAAAAGCAATTGATGTCCACGGTGGTTACGGATACTGCCAGGAATATCCAGTTGAACAGCACATGCGGGATGTTAAAATCGCCACCATTTACGAGGGCACCAACGGCATCCAAGCCCTCGATCTTGTGGGAAGGAAACTCGGACAAAATAAAGGGCAGAACGTGATGAATATGGCAGCAGAAATACAGTCTACAATAAATAAAACGATGATAATCCCGGCCCTTGCAAAGTACTCATCAAAACTTGAAGAGGCATACCGGGCCTTCGCAGACCTCACTACGACGTTTGCAAATCTAGGTAAAAGTTCAAGCTTCCTCATACCCATCCTTTACGCCTCACCCTACCTGGAGATATTTGGCGATCTGCTCCTCGGTCATTTTCTGCTGTGGGGTGCGGAAATCGCCTATAGAAAACTTGAGGCCATATATGAAGCTGAGGGAGCGGATACCATAGGAAAAAAACGAGCCCTTGTGCATAAAAACGCTGATGTGGCCTTCTACGAAGGGAAAATAGCTGCAGCTAAATTTTTTGCCGTGGAAGTGTTGACCACTGTTAAGGCGCGATGTGAGGCCATTAAAATGGGTGAAAAGATACCTATGGAATTGGCAATTGAATCTTTTTAAGACTAACTGCGAAACGATGCCTAATGATGAAGGAGGAAATCATGGATTATGAAATCAAAAAAGCGGCCGTTTTGGGCGCGGGGGTTATGGGAGCCGCAATCGCTGCCCACCTTGCCAATGCTGGAATACCATGTTACCTGCTCGACATCGTACCACCCGAATTGACAGAGGAAGATAGAAAGAAAGGTTTAACAGACCAAAGTAAAGAGTGGAGAAACAAGTTTGCCGCGAATGGTTTAGCAAATGCTTTACAGTCAAAACCGGCAAGTTTTTTTAGTAAGAAAAAAGCATCTCTCATAACGATAGGTAACTTTGAAGATGACCTCGAAAAGCTGCAAGAAGTGGACTGGGTCATTGAAGCTGTTGTAGAAAACCTTAAAATCAAACAAGAACTTTTGGCCCGGGTTGAAAAAGTCATCAGCCAAAACTGTATAGTTTCCACCAACACATCAGGGATCCCAATTAGAGAGATATGCGCCAACCTCGGCAAAAATATGAAGAGAAGATTCCTCGGAACTCATTTCTTTAATCCTCCAAGATATATGAAACTCCTGGAAATAATTCCAGGACCGGAAACGGATCAAAATGTCATTGATTACATGGTTAAGTTCGGCGAACAGGTTCTTGGCAAAGGGGTTGTTATCTGCAAAGACGTTCCAAACTTCGTAGGTAACCGTATAGGGGCCTTCGACATTGCCAACGCGATAAGACTTACCATAGAAAAAGGATTCAAAATCGAAGAAACAGACACAATCCTGGGAAAGGCTGTAGGAAGACCAGGATCTGCTATATTCGGAACTCTAGACATCGTTGGTCTAGATACTGCCTACCACGTAATGAAAAATCTCTACAACGCAGTTCCTCACGACGAAGCTCGTGGGCTTTTTGTCCCTCCCCCGTTCCTCGAAAAAATGATGGAACTTAAATGGTTGGGAAACAAAACTAAACAGGGTTTCTACAAAAAAATCCCTGAAACTAAGGGCAAAAGAGAAAAAATGGTATTAGACTACAATACAATGGAGTACTTACCCGCCAGTAAACCGAAATTTGAATCCATATCGCTTGCCAAAAAGAAAGCAGATGAAGGACCAGCGGCAACTGTTAAAATCGTTTTCAACGGAAACGACAGGGCTTCCGAGTTGGTAAGAGAATATCTTTGCAACAATTTCATTTACGCGGCAAACAGAATTCCAGAGATATGTGATACTATCGTAGCCATCGATAACGCCATGAAGTGGGGATACAACCACGCCCTTGGACCATTTGAAACCTGGGATGCTCTAGGCGTACGTAACGTTGTGGGTGTAATGAAACAACTAAATTTGCCCGTCCCAGAAAAAGTTGAGGAAATGTTGTCACTTGGCTATGAAAGCTTCTATCTACGAAAAGAGGATGGCCTCTACTGCTATGATTTCGAGAAAAAGGGATACGTCAAAGTTGAAGAGAACCCGCGAATAATCATACTGGCTAATCTCAAAGATAGAAACAAAGTTATTGTCTCCAATCCCGGCGCATCACTGATAGACATAGATGATGGTGTTGCCTTGCTCGAGTTCCACACTAAGATGAACACTGTGGATGACCAGATCATTTCCATGATAATGAAGAGTTGTGACATAGTTGAGAAGGACTTTCTCGGTCTTGTTGTAGGAAACAACGGACCTCATTTTTCAGCAGGTGCAAACCTATTCAAAGTGCTAACACTAATCCAGTTGAACGATTGGGACATCCTGGAACAGATGATAACCGATTTCCAGAATGCTAATATGCGGATGAAGTATTTGTCTAAGCCGGTTGTTATGGCACCAGCTGGCCTAACACTCGGTGGAGGTTGCGAAATGGCAATGCATGGGGCGAAATGTCAGGCATGCGCAGAAACGTACATGGGGCTGGTAGAAGTGGGAGTTGGGGTGATACCCGCAGGCGGCGGTTGTAAAGAACTCATGGTACGTCTCACAGAAGGACTACCCGAGGGTGTTGTGGAAGCAGGTCTGAATCTCCAAACTATTTATGCAAAAGCTTTTGAAAACATAGGAATGGCAAAGGTATCGTCCAGTGCCCAAGAAGCTATGGAACTGGGTTATCTCCGCAAAACTGATGGAATCTCCATGAACAAAGATCAGCAGTTGTGGGATGCTAAAGAGGTTGTTCTTGGTCTATCAAGGTTCTACAAAAAACCTGAACCAGCCCGTATTCCCGTTATGGGGGAAAACTTGAGAGGAATAGCAGAAGCTGTTCTGTACAATATGTACCACGGCAACTTCATAACCGAATATGACATACACATAGGGAGAAAATTGGCCTATGTACTATCCGGTGGGGACTGTCCCGAAGGCACTTTCGTCACGGAACAGGACATACTGGAACTAGAAAAGGAAGCTTTCCTCAGTCTTGCAGGTGAGAAAAAAACACAAGACAGAATAATGCATATGTTAACAACAGGAAAACCCTTGCGTAACTGAGGAAATCGAAACCTGAACAAACTTTTTCCTTTTAAACTTGGAGGTAATAAAAATGACAGACGCCGTTATCATCGATGCTGTAAGGAGTCCGGGAGGCAGATACAGAAGAGGGGGGCTTGCCGCAACAAGAGCAGAAGAATTCGGCATCCAGGTAGTTAAAGGTCTCCTCAAAAGAGTGCCCCAGCTCCCCCCAGAGGACGTAGATGATTTGATTGTGGGTTGTTCTTTTCCCGAAGGCGAAACTGGTATGAACTTAGGTAGAATCCTAGCCATAGGCGCTGGTCTTCCCATATCCACATGCGGCATGACAATAAACAGGTTTTGTTCGTCAGGCCTCCAGTCCATTGCTGATGCCACTGCTAAGATAAAAGCGGGATGGTCAGATGTTATTATCGCTGGGGGATGTGAAACAATGACCCACATCCCGATGGGAGGTAGTGTTTTCCGTCCCGATCCCGATTGGAAATTCGATGGAAGCATGCCAAATCTTTACATCGCTATGGGCGTTACAGCAGAAAACGTGGCTGCCAAATACAACATTTCAAGGGAAGATCAGGACCGATATGCCATGGAAAGCCACAGAAGAGCCTATGAGGCTCAAAAAACAGGTAAGTTCAACGACGAAATTATACCGATAACCGCATACAGGTACAAAATCCTCAAAAATGGAAAACGTGTAAGAGAAACCTTCGTTTTTGAACAAGATGATGGCATCCGTTGGCCAACCACTATGGAAGACCTCGGAAGGTTAAAATCTCCTTTTAAGGTTGGTGGAACAGTCACGGCAGGTAACGCCTCACAGATGACAGATGGGGCTGCCTTCGCCCTAGTTATGTCAGCTGATAAGGCGGAAAAACTAGGAGTAAAACCTATAGCCAGATTGGCATACTATGCAGTTGCCGGTTGCCCCGCTGAAGAAATGGGAATCGGTCCAGTATATGCCATACCTAAGGTACTGAAGATGGCAGGCATGAGTCTAAAGGATATAGATCTATTCGAAATAAACGAAGCCTTTGCTTCGCAGTTTATATATTGTTGCCGTGCTCTAGGTATAGAGGACCGATACTGGGCTGGAGATGTGAACCCAAACGGTGGTGCAATTGCCCTCGGACACCCCCTAGGTTGCACAGGGGCGAAACTAACCGCTCAGCTGATATACGAAATGAAACGACGGGGTAGCAAATGGGGCATTGTCTCCATGTGCATTGGCGGTGGCATGGGTGCCGCTGGAATTTACGAAATGCTTATATAAAACCCTTCTTCTCAGAAACCCCATTCAGTTATTGGATGGGGTTTTTTGTTGAATTGGGGAAGAAAAGAATTTAAAATTGAAATAATCTCATTGTCAAAGGCAAATAAAATGGGTACCTTCAAGAAAAACATGGAAGAGTTTAGAAAGGAAATGGCCATTCTCGAAGCTAAATCCGCCGCAGCCATAGAGTCAGCTTCGAAAACTGAAATGCGAAAAAGAGAAGAACCCCTAACAGTCGACAAAAGTAGTTCATCGAGGAGCGAAGCTCAAATGCCCGCTAACCTGCAAAAGATTTGGCCCACAATCATTGCCGTTCTCATGGCAATTACCATGTTACTACTGTCTCTGTTAACCTGGCCGCAAAGATAAAACTTTGGCCTTGAAAAGGAGACATCTTTGATGTATAAATTGAGTCAACGGGCGGTTAACTCAGCGGGAGAGTGCTACCTTCACACGGTAGAAGTCACTGGTTCAAATCCAGTACCGCCTACCATGAATACGAAAGGCCAGTTTTAAAACTGGCCTTTGATTCTTTAAGGAAGGCTTTAGACAGAAATTCTTATTGTTCCGCCCCGACCTAAAATGTCGTGTAAATGTATGTAACCCCGCAACCTATTATCTTGGTCAATTACCACTAGGGTCGTTATTTCCAACCGCTGCATAGTCTCTATGGTTTCCGCTATGGAGGTATTTTCGTCAATCGTCTTGGGATTTCTAGTCATAAACTCGTCAATGGGTTTATCCATAAAAGCCCGCCCACGGCGAACCAAGCGACGAAGGTCACCGTCAGTAAGTATTCCCTTCAAAATATCATTACCATCCACTACGAGCACAAACCCTCTGTTCTTATTGTCCATCTCTTCAATAGCCACGTTTACGGGGGTCCCCGAGATAACTTTAGGAACCATGGCACCCTGTATCATTATATCGCGGACTCTGCTCCTCAGGCGTGCGCCAAGATGACCTCCGGGGTGAAATTTGAAGAAATCTTGTTCCTTAAAATTTCTTTTGTGGACTAAAGCTATGGCAAGAGCATCACCCATAGCAAGTGCCGCGGTGGAACTGGAAGTAGGCGCAAGACCAAAGGGGCAGGCTTCACGTTCAACACCAACGTCAACAATCACATCACTCATCTTTGCCAGGGTTGAATCGGAACGACCTGTAAATGAAATCACAGGTATTCCAATCTGACGAATATTTTTTACAATGGTATTAACCTCATGTGTCTCGCCGCTGTTAGAAATCGCAAGGATAACATCATCTTTCGTAACTATGCCCAGGTCACCGTGCAAACCCTCTACAGGATGAAGAAATATAGCGGGAGTTCCTGTGCTTGTCAGCGTTGCTACAATCTTTCTCCCCACGAGGCCTGATTTTCCCAATCCCGTAACTATAACCCTGCCTTTCGAGTCAAGTATTGTATTCACAGCCTTTACAAAGGATTCATCAAGTCTATCCACTAAGGCTAGGATACTCTCAGCCTCGATTTTTAAAACATTCCGTGCGTGATTCAGTGTATCTTTTTCCTCTTCCATAGGGGCGGTCCCTACCAAAAATATTTGCACATAGCAAGACCATTTTTAGGATCGAATTGACAAAATAAACAATACGCGTAATAAAACTTTCTAAAACACTGGACCATGAACGGAAGACTGAGATGGCACCATATAGCCGGGGGGTTGTGTATAACCTTCTTCCTTTTCCTCCTTCTCATAAAACTAAACTACATCGTGGCTGAAGACACACCATCCCCTCTATCCAATCCTGTCTCCAAAACAGGCAAAATCCATGAAGATGAATCATGGATGAGCATTTATAGAGAAGGACAGAAAGTGGGATATTGCCATCGTGTTTTTACGCGAGAGAATGGAGGATACAGAGTTTCGGAAGCAATATTCCTAAGGATAAATGCCATGGGCACCGTTCAAGCTGTTAAACTCTCCACCAAAGGAAGACTGAATAGAGATTTTACCTTGTCCTCCTTTGAAATGGAACTTCAGTCGAACTTCTCCAGTTATGAGGCCCGTGGCAGAATTCAGGGGAGAAGACTAATACTTGAAGCAGGACCAAAAGGTATGTCCAGACGATACGATCTGATCCTAAAAGAAAAACCATACATGTCAACAGGTCTTAGAGAAGTGCTCCTCCAAGGAAATTTAGAAGAGGGGAAAATCATCTCTATACCTATCTTCGACCCCGCAACACTGGGAACCGTTACAGTAAAGATTACAAAAGTGGGTAAAGGTAGGATTAAAATGAGAGATAGATATATGGATCTCACAAAAATTTCAATTGACTTTAAAGGAGCAACACAACTCGCATGGATAGACGATCATGGCCGCATTATGCGAGAAGAGGGAGCAATGGGGTTTGTGTTAGAAAGAACAACCAAAGAAGAGGCTTTAGCAAGCATTATCGAAGATAATACAGGTAGCACGGACATAGTATTCTCAGCTTCCGTGCTTCCGAATTTACCCATTCCAAATCACAAAAACATAAGCATATTGAAAATAGAGCTTATCATACCCTATGCGGAGAGGTTCGCCTTACATGGTGGCCGCCAAATTTGGGATGGTAAAACTCTAACCATAGTTAAAGAAAACCTCCCAGTAGACGGCAGTGAATCAGGTGATCTGGGGAACCCTGAATTTTTCCTAAAACCATCTCCTTTTATTCAGTCCGATCATCCAGAAATAACAGATGCAGTCAACAAAATATTGGGAAAAGAAAAGGATGACATGGTAAAAGCGAGGAAAATTGTATCTTGGGTTCATAAAAACATTGAGAAATGTCCTGTATTTGCACTTTCGAATGCCCTAGAAACGCTAAATAGGAGAATGGGAGACTGCACAGAACACGCTGTTCTTGTAGCAGCATTTGGAAGGGCAGCGGGTATACCAACAGCAGTGGAAACAGGCCTCGTCTACCAAGAAGGGCGGTTTTACTTTCATGCATGGAACGCATTTTACATAAAAAATCTCAAAAAATGGATCACAGCTGATGCAGTCATGGATCAAATTCCCGCAGATGTCACTCATATACGGTTCATAAGGGGGGATTTAGAAAACCAGATAGATCTAATCAGTTTAATCGGTCAAATCCATATCAGAATACTGGAGATGAAGTGATTCACTTGCACGAACTCACAAAGAAATACAACAACTTAGTTGCAGTTGATCGTCTATCACTGAAGGTTGAAAGAGGGGAGTTGTTCGGCTTTATAGGACCAAACGGTGCAGGAAAGACAACAACCATAAGAATGCTCGGGGGAGTACTCAAACCCACGTCCGGTTCTATAATTATTGATGAGATTTCGATGGAGGAAAATCCCATAGAAGCTAAGAAGAGAATTGGCTTTATACCGGACAGACCCTATATTTACGAAAAACTCACGGGAATGGAATTTATGATGTTTTATGCCGATCTTTACAGACTTGGAAAAGGAGCAGAAAAAAAAGCTATTGAACTTCTCGAGCAATTTGGATTGGACCAATGGAAGAATGAGCTAATCGAGTCATACTCCCACGGTATGAAACAACGTCTCATAATTGCCAGCGCCCTCCTTCATAATCCCTTGGTTATCATTGTAGATGAACCGATGGTGGGACTCGATCCAGCAGCAGTGAAAATGGTTAAAGACATATTCCGCGAACAAGTCCGAAAAGGAAAAACAATTTTTTTATCTACTCATACCTTAACTGTGGCCGAAGATCTATGCGACCGTATAGGCATAATCGACAGAGGTAAGTTAATAGCCCTAGGGACAGTGGGTGATCTAAAGAAAATTGCCAGTGTCGGAGAAGGTGATCTTGAAGAAGTTTTTATCAAATTAACACGGGAAATTTCCGGGTAATGCATTGCTTTTTGGTGCTCCTAAGGCCCCGCATTCTGTCATTTCGTTTACTAACAAAAACCAAAAAAGAAACGATAACTCGGTTCATCTTTTTCGCGCTAATGACAATAGTCCTTTGGGTCGGAATCTTCGTTTTTTTCCACAGAATTCTTAGCTACTTCCAGCGCACCGAAGTTATTGGGAACATACTGGCATCCAAACTCCTCTACATGATAATTGTAACCTTATTTACGCTTCTCATATTCAGTAGCATAATCATACTTCTCACCAGACTTTACCTCAGTGCGGACCTCATTTCCATTCACGCTCTTCCTGCAAAGCCTGAAGAGATTTTTCTCACCCGATTGACGGAAAGTTTCCTCGATAGCTCATGGATGGTAGTACTTTTTGGTTTTCCGGTCTTATTGGCGTACGGAAAAGTTTTCCATGCATCCTTCCACTACTACCCACTCACATTAATAACAATTATATTTATGTGTATCACAGCAGTATGCATCAGTGCGATTCTCGTTCTTCTAGTAACCGTTCTGCTTCCCGCAGGTCGACTGCGTGTCATCTTTATCCTCATAGGAACTATCCTAATAACCACTCTAATATTCGCAATCCGCTTACTGAGACCTGAACAGCTCGTTAACCCGGAAACTTTCCTTTCGCTTGCTGTCTATCTTCGCACTATGGAGGCAATCCCCACACCTGCATTCCCTACCACCTGGATTTATGACGCCATAATGGGTATCTTATTGGGAGATCTTGGCCAATCTATCTTCAACATAGCCTTGATTGGTACCTTTTCTATAAGTCTTATATTCGTTTCCACCTGGTGCTCAGCATCAATCTACTTCACTGGTTTTTCAAAGGCACAGACAACTTCACAAACCCTCTTCCGACCCCTACTTAGAAACGGATACAGCAAACGCGCCTTTTCCTTTTTACCTCCACCTATCAGGGGGTTAGTAATAAAAGAGATTATCACTTTTTGGCGAGACGCGAGGCAATGGCCTCAGGTGTTTCTCATTGCCGCTCTGATAATTATATACCTGTACAATTTCGCCGTTTTACCTATCGATAAAACACCTCTAAAGGCGTTCTATCTCCAGAACATCCTATCTTTTATGAATATGGGACTCGCCACATTTGTCATGGCTGCCATCGCGGCCCGTTTTGTGTTTCCTGCTGTGAGCATGGAAGAGAAGGCTTTCTGGATCGTAAAATCTGCGCCCATTTCCCTGCAATCCATCCTATGGGTAAAATTCGGTGTATACCTCATACCACTCTTTCTGCTTGCCGAGTTTCTGACTGTGGTCTCAAATATCCTCCTAGGTGTGACTCCATTTATGATGGCTCTCTCAACAGTAACGGTGCTCCTTATGACACCCGCAGTTGTTGGCCTTGGAGTTGGCATTGGTGCTGCCTTCCCTGACTTTTCATCCGAAAACCCTGCACAATCCATAACCAGTTTTGGTGGTCTACTCTACATGACTCTTTCCATAATCTTCATCGCAATAGTGATTCTACTGGAATCACTTCCGGTGTACCATTTGTTCCTGAGATATTTCACTGGAAAAACAATTACACCTGTCCACCTGCTTTTGACAACTGTATCATTCGCTGTGGTTATAATTCTCTGTCTCCTGACCACCGTCTTGCCCATAAAACTGGGAGCTAAAAAGTTAAATGACTTATAAACTAACCCTTTTTTGCCAAAACCTCTCTTATCTTTTGAAGATTGAGAAAAGCGGCATTCCAGCTCGCAACGTACTTCATACCATCCAAAACACCGTGATCATCCATGTAGTTCAAAATGTGTTTGGCTCCCATTACAGCTTCTCTGGTATTGGAAGCTATTTCCATCGCGAGGTAACAAGCCTCTCTCATTAATTCTTCACGATTATCATAGAGACCATTTAAAAGTCCCATGAGCCTTACCTCTTCCGCAGAGAAATCCCGACCTGTAAAAGCCATCATCCGGGTATTGCCCTGACCTATAATCTTAGGTAACCTATTTAGACTCCCCATATCGGCCACAATGGCAATCCGTGTTTCCCGTAGCGAAAATATTGCATCCCTTGTAGCTAAACGTAAATCGCAGGCTGCTATCAGATCTAGTCCCCCACCGATACAATAACCATGAACAGCAGCAATGTAGATATTCTCTCCATAAGCTATTCTGTTGAACCCTTCCTGCATCTGCAGAATAAGTTTATAGAGATCCTCCCTCTTTTCTGGACTTTTCCCTTCCAGTATATCTTGGAAACGAGTGAAAAAGTCATACACATCAAGCCCCACGCTAAACGCACGCCCTTTACCAGCTATGATGACCACACGGACCTCAGGGTCCTTTTCCAAATCATTTATAACAAGAGGAAGATCACTCCAGAAAGACCAGTTCATGGCGTTCAATTTTTCGGGGCGATTCAGGTAAACCACCGCTGTTTGTTTGGCAGGCACTTTCTCCACAAGAAAAAAAGGATACGTTCCATCCATAAAAACACCTCCAGGTTTTTATCCGTTAATAGCACAACATCACTTTCATCGGCTAATCTATTCTTGTCATGGAATATTTAAGGTGCGTTATGATATTATAGAAAACTCAACGGATACCACCATGAAAAAAGGGAAATTTACTGCGATAATAATACTCATCCTCTCAACACTCATGCCTGTGGAGCACACAATGGGGAACTCTACCTTTCAAAGTGAAAAAACGTGCAATAAATCAGAGCGAAACATTGACGTTAGAGTCCTCATACAGTCAGGGGCGGAGATTGTAAAGGTAAAAGCCCATAATGCTATCAAAATCAAAGGGAAAAATGGGTATTACTCCATCCTATACCAGGAGGGAAAAGACACTCTAACTATAAATGCAAAGGACCTGAAAGAAGAACTTTACCTTTCAGATACAAATGGAGAAACTGTATCAATAAACGGTAAACTGTACAGAGGAACCCTCAGGATCATTCCCAGGGGAGAATCCATGGAAATAGTGAATATCTTGCCGCTAGAGGATTATCTCCGCGGAGTTTTACCTCTCGAGATATCACACAAATGGCCTCCTGAAACACTTAAGGCCCAGGCCGTAGCTTCTAGAACCTTTACAATACACAATCTGAAAACGAATATAAAAGGAGATTATGATTTGCAGGCAAACATTTTATCACAGGCATATGGCGGAGCTGGAGTGGAAAAGGAAACAACCGACAGAGCCATCAAAGAAACGGAAGGAATGGTTGTTCTTCACGATAACAAAATAGCCTTAACCTATTTTCACGCCCATAGCGGTGGCTATACAGAAGATGCCAAACGTGTGTGGTCTGTTGATCTTCCGTATCTTAGATCAATGCCGGACAAGTATACAGAAATAGCCCCACCTATGGATTGGACATACACTCTCTCAGAGGAAACAATAAGGGATCTCCTCAAAAAGAACGGAAAACTTATAGGTTACATAGAGGCTATTATACCCGAAGATATAGGACCTTCAGGACGGGCAAGATTGATTAAGATAGTTCACAGCGAGGGAGAAACCACGATCTCCAGTAATACCTTTCGACTATATCTCAATCCGCTACTTATAAAAAGCACAAATTTCAACGTGGAAAAAAAGGATAACAACTTCACGTTTAAAGGAAAAGGTTTTGGACATGGGGTAGGAATGAGCCAATGGGGAGCCTACGTCATGGCAAAGGAAGGTTACTCATTCACTGACATCCTCTCGTTCTATTACCCGGGAACAGAAATCAGCTGTATTAATGAAACAACGATAGATTATCCCAGTGATGATGAACACCAGTAATGTCATATCACTGCTATTTAGATTATTCCTGCTTTCTTTATGCTTTTCCCCAACCCTATTGGCCGCGAACTGGGATAAAGCCCGCGAATCCATGGTAAACAACCAGATCATTCAGCGCGGCATTAAAGACAAAGCTACAATTCAAGCGATGAGAAAAGTCCCGAGGCATGTTTTTGTACCTGCCACGTGGATTAATTCGGCTTACGATGATCACCCTCTTCCTATCGGATATGGACAGACAATCTCCCAGCCGTACATTGTAGCTTATATGACTGAGATAATTAAACCAAAACCCACTGATAGAATCCTGGAGATAGGAACCGGTTCGGGATACCAGGCAGCAGTGCTCGCAGAAATCGTAAAAGAGGTGTTCACGGTTGAAATAATACCAGCTCTAGGGAAGCAAGCGGAGGAAAGGTTAAAAAAACTGGGGTATAGAAACATAGAGGTTAAAATAGGAGACGGCTTTTATGGATGGCCAGAAAAATCCCCGTTCGATGCTATAGTTGTTACTGCTGCCTGTGAATACATTCCTCCCCCCCTTATCCAGCAATTGAAAAGAGGTGGGAGAATGGTAATTCCGGTGGGCTCACCATTTTTCGTTCAGACATTAATACTGGTAGAAAAAGACGCACATGACCAAATCTACACGAAAAATCTTATGCCCGTGCGTTTCGTACCTTTAACACGGGCAAAAAACTGAATTTTAAATGGGAAAACAAAAGTGAACGTCTTACATATACTCACCCTGACTTGTATCTCTTCTATAACCATCGCTTACCAGATTGTTCTGATGCAATTTCTATCTACCACCCAATGGTACCATTTTGCTTACATGGTGATCTCTATTGCCCTCCTCGGGTTTGGTGCATCAGGAACAGTGCTATGCTTCACTGGGGAAAGGTGGTGTAAAAGATTTGAATGGTTTTTCCCCTCTCTAACAATCACTATGGGCGCAACGATAGCGGGATGCAGTACCATTGTCCAGCATCCTTTACTGCGTTTCGATTCCTACATGATCTTTCTGGGAGCTATCCCATTTTTCAAATTACTTCTGACGTACGTGACCTTTACAGTACCCTTTCTACTCGCCGGCACTGCAATTGGCCTGACCTTTATCAAATACAGAAACCACATAGGTCTCGTTTATTTCTGGAATCTAATAGGAGCCGCCACAGGCGGAGTAATCTCTTTACTGCTTCTAAACTCCCTTCATCTATCATACATCACAGGAGTTTTAGGTCTTTTTACCATTGTATGTGGATCTATCTCTCTCCCCCACAAACGGAATGCTTTTACCATCCTTTTAATTTTCCTCACTACTATATACATAGTTTACGAGATCAAAAACCCCAAAAAGCTCATACCTTCTGAATACAAAGACATAAGCAGAGTGCTTCTCTATCCTTCAGCAAAAATCGAAAAAGAAGTATTCAGTTCATACGGCTTACTCCAAATAGTGAGTTCTCCCATTGTACGTTTCGCACCCGGTCTCAGCTTGGTGTACACAGGCAATGTGCCCAACGTACGTTCAGTTTTCATCAATGGAGATTATGTGGGACCCATTCCTTCGGGTACAGCGAGTGAGATAATTAACATCTTGGATCATACCACTCAATGTTTGCCATACCACATAGGTCCGCGTAAAAAGATCCTCATTCTCGGCGCCTCAACTGGCGTTCACGCATTTCACGCAATTGCCAAAAACCCTCATAAGGTGACAATCGTCGAAATGAACCCGATACTTGTCAATTTGATTAGGGAAGAGCTGTCCCACCATGAACTGCCAAAAAATGACTGGAGTAAAATAGATCTTATTAATGACGATCCCCGTGGGTGGCTCCAAAAAACAAAAGAAAAATTCGATACCGTTATTCTTCCTGTGTTGTACGCCTCCTTTGGTGGTACAGGAATGAACGCCCTTTCTGAACACTATCTTTTCACCATCGATGCACTAGAAGATATGTGGCAGATTTTGACACCAGATGGTATTATCATTATCACTTGTTTCGTTGATAACCCCCCACGTTATTCTCTTAGGTTGCTCGCGTCACTACTTCAACTTCTGGAAAACAGAGGGATTAAAGACACCAAAAACCACATAGCAGCCGTGCAGAGTTGGAATACTATAACCTTTGTTGTTAAAAAAAGTGTCCTCACACCTAAGGAGGTGGTAAACATAAAACGTTTCTGTAATATAATGAAATTCACGCCTCTCATCATACCGAATGAGAGACCTCAGCAATCGCTCATCCATCATGGGTCGAGCGAGGAATTATTGCCCTCTGCCATTGATCAATTGCTCTCTCCGGGAAGGGAAACATTTATCAAAGAATACGAATTTCATATTTCTCCAGTGACGGATATGAAACCATTCTTTGCCCAATTTTTGAAATTGGAAAAAGTACCGTATCTCGCCCGTATTATAGGTAGAACGAATTTACCCTTTCTGGAAGTGGGTTACATCGTGGTATTCTTAACACTACTGCAAATCCTTCCCCTAGCCTTTACTTTAATAGTACCTGCTTTACTCCAAAAAAACAAAGACCCCAAAATCGGAAAAAAAAGGGTATTCTTCTACTTCGGAGGAATTGGAATGGGGTTCATGTGCGCAGAAATAGCACTGATAAACCTTTACAATCTCTACTTTGGATTTCCCATAAAGACCGCTGCTTATGTTATTGCCTTTGTCCTTCTTGCCTCAGGATTGGGAAGTTATTTCACGACGAAGATAAACAGCTTTAAAGAAAAAATAGAAGAAATACACCTTGTTTTAATACCACCACTCATGATTCTCTACGCAATATTGTTGTATCCCGCAATAAAACACACAATGGGATATCCATTTATTGTAAAAAAGATTCTATTCATTATATTTACCTTTCCCCCTGCATTCTTGATGGGAATGCCATTTCCTTTGGGGGTGAGATCAATCACACATAAGAACAGCCATCTTTTCGCATGGGCTTGGGGGGTAAACGGCTGTTTTTCCGTCCTTGGATCGGTAGTTTCAATGATAATATCCGTGGAATGGGGCTTTTCATCACTCCTCTTCTTTGCTTCTTTTGCATACACAATATCTTTTTTAACATTTCCGGGAAGAAGTAGCCCCTAAAATACCGGTTGAACGTAAAGAACTCAACAATCGGCTTGAATTAAGGTTCTCCATGTTCGCTTCTCAAGAAAACTGCCTGCTACCTCGTTTTCCATCTCCAAGAAAAGTTGCCAGGGAACAGCCATTGTAAAAACATCCGGTTCCAGTAAGTTTTTCATATGCAAACGAGCCGATATGTCTGTGAGACCGAGAACCGCCCGTGGATATTCTGAACGACACTCCTTATAAGCAAATATACCTATTGTCTGACAGGCCGCAGCGTAAGGCACAACAACATTATTAACCCCCTTTCGACCATAGTTAGCCATTATAACAAGGGCACAAAGCTGATGGGGATTAACCAGAAAAACCACGACTTCAGGTTTCACGACCTCAGGATCTACACTGCTCAGGGGTGAAAAAACCACGTATCGGGTAGGCACCTCAAAGATAGGTAGTTCCTTTACGAACCCCTCAACAAGCGCAGGAGACTTTACGTAACCCTCGCCCTGCAGAAAATCTTCCAAAAATTCCTCCCTTGCATGGGGTGCCAAATCCTCCGCGATTCGCCTACCCTCCTCCCTTCCAGCATTTCCAATGGATAAAAAATAATAAAATCCCTCTAAACCTCCCGGAAATGAGAGGTACTGGTTTCCAAACCCAAGCCCAACACCGCCCCCCCAGCATCCATATGTTTCTCTGGAAAAAACCGCTGGTGTACCTTTAGCAGCAGCAGAAAGCATCCACATTACACATCCCCATCTGCCCGGTCGAAATTCCTTAGCACCTTCTGGTTTCACATCCGTCCATAAGATAGCCACAGGCTGGTATTTCAAATTTAGGCCTACTGCAAGCTTACTCCTCATATTTACCTCCTACGATCGATAAGTGCCTGACCATCAAATCTTGAATGTTATTCTAAAAAGAGATATAAGCCAGATATGAATTTATCGAATAAATCAAAAAAGATACTACTCTCCTTACTTTTTTTTCTGGTATTAACATTTCCGACCCGCGCATACCCCGATTTCACCATAGAAGATGAAAGAAGAATTGGCAAGGAAATATATGAGAAACTCTCTCGAGAGGGTTTATTACTCAAAGATGAAAGGGTCAATCAGTACATTACTTCAGTAGGTAACAAAGTACTCACAGGGGCCGACAGAGTTTTATTTGACTTCAAGTTCTTGATTGTCCAGAGTTCAGCCATAAACGCCTTTGCAACACCTGGGGGTTATGTTTACGTAAATGCCGGCCTTATCAACCTCTGTGAAACAGAGAGTGAGCTCGCCAGTGTGCTTGCTCATGAGATCGCTCACGTGAACAGTCGTCATATCGCCGACATTGTTAGCAAAACACGCAAAATAAGTATGGCCGCACTGGCAGGTATACTCACCGGGGTTCTTCTCGGTGGTGGAGGAGACCTTTCAGCTGCAATTACAGGTTTCTCTTATGCCACAGCTGCTACTATGTACCTCCGTTATAGTAGAGAACATGAAGAAGAGGCAGATCGCTTGGGCATGTCTTACCTCGTAAACGCAGGATACAATCCAGGGGGGATGCTTTCCCTTCTTAGATCCATGAGGAAGTACGAGTATTACTCAAACACTGTTCCATCCTACTTCCTTACCCATCCCGGTACAGACGAACGAATCCGCTACTTGGACTCCCTACTTCAGACATCTTACACCGGAAATGGAAAAACAAATCTCGTTGGAAATTTTAAGAGGATCCAAACGCTGTTGCTACTCTCAACTTGCGACTGGGAAGGGATAAGAAGAAGATTCACTGAAAACCTAAAAAAAGACCATAAAAGCGTTGATGATCTTTTCGGCCTTGCAGTTACAGAGCAAAACGTAGGACACTTTGAAGAATCCATCAACCTTTTCAAACAGGCCCTGTCATTAGCACCGCAGGATGTGGACATCCTGCGAAGTCTGGGGATTGTGTACCACAGAACAGGAAAAATAGACGATGCCATACATTACCTTAAAGAATCCCTGAAGTACGACGACAGGGATCCCAAAACCATTGTTTACCTCGGTCTATCATACGAAGCGAAAGGTGATCTCAATCAAGCCGTAGAAACTTTGAACATTCTGCGGGAGAATCATACAATTCAAGAGGCCGATCTATACTACCAGATGGCCGGCCTTTACGGAAGAGCAGGGAAAAAATATCAATCTCATTACTACTTTGCACAGTACTTCAAAAAAAAGAAACGCTTGGAAAGCGCCCTTTTCCACCTAGGAGAAGCATTGAAATACTGCACCGACGATTCAAAGATAGAGCAGTTAAAAAAAGAAATGGAAAACTTAAAACAAGAAAACGTAAGAACCAAATGAAGGAAATTTCTATATATCCACCTGGTCTGGTGATAGTTCCCTCTTTGCGTATTCTAGAGGTATGTTACCTTCGATAAAGATCTTAAGTAAATCCCCATCGATGTGACCACTCGCCGCCATGTCCTCCATGATGCGAAGCGCCTCCTTAACCGTTTTACCCTTCTTGTATGGACGATCACTAGCTGTTAACGCTTCAAAGATATCTGCAATGGCAATGATCCGCGCCTGCAAGGGTATTTCCTTGCCTTTTAGACCCAGGGGATAACCTTTACCATCCAACCTTTCATGGTGTGCCGACGCGTAAAGAGGAATTCCCCTCAATTTGCGCGGGAAAGGAAGACTGCTCAACATCTTGTAAGTCATCAATGCATGGTTGTTTACTATCTTTCTCTCACCTTCACTTAAAGTACCTTGTCTTGTAGCAAGTTTCTCCTCTTCCCGCTCAGAGATTACTTTCTCTTCTCTTCCCCGCAAAAAACTGAAAAAACTATAGTTTAAACCCATCTTGCTCAATCTCTCCAGATGAATATCCTCAAGACGGCAATCCCCCCTGTTCACCTTTTCGAGAAAAGCCAAATTCTCCTTAATCTCATTTAGATATTTTTCAACTTCGCTCTTAACCTGTTGCAGATACTCACCTCCAGATCCACTACGTAAAAACCTTCTCGTAAGTGACAATTCGAATTCACGTAACATCACTTCGAATCTCAGTCTTATAAGTTCTATCCGATCAAACACCGTCTCTAGTTTACTCCTCTTATCGAGCACATGCTCCGGAGTGGTTATTTTACCCACATCATGAAGCCACGCCGCCATACGCAGTTCCTCTAACTCCGTCTCAGATAAAAAACTGGGTAATCCAAAATCTTTCTTGCGCTCATTCACCTGTTTAGCAAGCGCAACTGACAGTTCTGCCACCCTCCTTATGTGACCACTCGTGTAAGGAGATTTTTCATCAATAGCGGTACCAATTGTCTTTATAAATGCATCCAGGAGGGTTTCCAGTTCTCTGATCAATCTTTTTTGTGATAAGGCTACGGCTGCCTGCGAAGCTAAAGACTCGGCCAACATCTCGCTTTCACGACTAAAAGTGGTTACCTCTCCCGTCTCTCTATCCATGGCATTTATGAGTTGCAAAACGCCGGTGATTACACCTTCATGGTCCCTCATAGGTACTACCAACATAGATTTCGATCGGTAACCTGTTCGACTGTCGAAATCCCGTGTACCCTCGAAATTAAAACCTTCAGCATAATAAACATCCGAAATATTCAACACTTCGCCAGTAAGAGCTGCATAGGCTGAAACATTGGAATAGTTATTCGAACCATTAGGTAGAATAAGAGGAATGGGTTCCCAGGATATAGGTCCGGCAACTCCTCCCATTCTAATACCAAGAGACTCATTCTGTACCACAACAAAATGTAGAACATTGTCAGTTTCAGAAACCAAATACAGTGTCCCTCCATCTGCGTTGGTCAGTATTCTGGCCTCGTCTATTATCATTTCAAAAAGACGATTCAAATTCTTTTCCGCAGAGAGCGCAACCCCCACCTTTGTTAAACGCGCTATACATTCACGCATAAACTCCATATCTACCCGAGAAGCCATAATCACCTCTTATCTGATAATCACCTGCTCCACATAACGTTCCATGTAATCCCTAATTTCCTGCAATTCTTCAACCGGGTAAGGTGGTTTCTCTACATACGAAGAGTCTACATGCTTGGAAGGTTGAAACCGTTGCAGGACTAACCTTTTTGCCCCTTTTATTTCCCTGGCAATCGCCTTAACATCCTCAAAAATCACAAGATCAGGAACAAGGGTAATACGGAACTCATACAACCCATTCCACCCCATCAGTAATTTTGCACTTTCCACAATTAACTTAGGGTCTATGTTGGAAGCAGTAACCGTTCTATATCTATCAAAGGAGGATTTTATATCCATAGCGACGTAGTCAACTAAACCTCTTTCTAGAAGCTTGCGCATTACATCAGGTCGCGATCCATTAGTGTCCACCTTCACAAGATAACCTTTCCCACGTATCCTTTTAAGAAAGGACTGTAAATTTCTCTGAATCGTTGGTTCACCACCTGTTATCACTACACCCTCGAGCTTGCCCCGGCGACGCTCGAGAAACGAAAGAACACTAACTTCGTCGATAGGGGTTTCAAAATACTCACTCAACACAAGCTCCGGATTGTGACAATAGGGACAACGGAAATTGCAGCCCTGTGTAAAAATCACTGCAGAAATCACATCAGGATAGTCTATTAGGGACACCCTCTTAAGCGCGCCGATCTTCATAACTGACTACACGATCAGAATTGAAATGTCCGCCGAATCGAAAATTCAGCCTGTTTTCCTTTGTTCCACTGTTTCACAGGTCTCAAGTACCCTACCACACGGGAATACACCTCACACTCCTCACCACATCTGGGACAATTTCTCGCTTCTCCCTTGATGTAACCATGATTGGGACAGACACTGAACGTTGGCGTGAAGGTAAAGTATGGAATACGGTAAGTTGTACAAATCTTCCTTATAAGTTTTCTAACAGCCCCTGGTTCATCGATCCGTTCACCAGCAAATATATGAAAAACAGTTCCACCTGTATATTTAACCTGGATGCTCTCCTGTAAATCGAGGGCCTCAAAAATATCATCTGTGTAGTTAACAGGAAGTTGTGTGGAATTTGTATAGAACGGTTCAGCGCCTAACTTCTGAAAAGCTTCCTCATTCGCACATATAATTTCAGGATACTTCTGTTTATCTATTTTGGCGAGGCGATAAGAAGTCCCTTCCGCAGGTGTCGCTTCTAAATTGTAACTATTGCCCGTCTCTTTCTGAAACTGCAGAAGCTGATCCCTCATAAAATCAAGCACCTTCTCGGCAAAACGAATTCCTTCTGGAGAAGCTATATTTTTTCCGAAAAGGTTAAGACACGCTTCATTCATCCCTACCAGACCAATCGTGGAAAAATGATTCTTCCAATACGCGCCGAACCGGTCCTTAATACTCCGGAGATAATACTTCGTATACGGGTAAAGATTACCTTCAGTGAATTTTTCTAACACCTTTCTCTTTGTCTCCAGACTTTCCTTAGCGAGGCGCATAAGCTTTTCCAAACGCTCAAAAAACTCCTTTTCCGTTCTCGAAAGGTACCCAATTCGAGGCATATTAAGTGTTACCACACCAATGGAACCTGTGAGAGGATGAGAACCGAAAAGACCACCACCCCGTTTCTCCAGTTCTCTATTGTCAATGCGCAGCCGACAGCACATACTGCGCGCATCTTCGGGTTTCATGTCCGAATTTATGAAATTCGAAAAGTAGGAAACCCCATATTTTGCTGTCATCTCCCATAATCCCTGAAGGTTAGGATCCGACCAATTAAAGTCTTTTGTTATGTTATAGGTGGGGATTGGAAACGTAAAAACTCTCCCCTTCGCGTCCCCTTCAACCATAACCTCCAAAAAAGCCCTGTTGAACATATTCATCTCTTCCTGAAATTCGACGTAAGTCTCCTTCTGAAGTTCTCCTCCAATTATGACAGGCTGATTGGCATAATACTCAGGAACGGTAACATCGAGGGTAACATTGGTGAAGGGTGTCTGGAAACCCACCCGAGTGGGTACGTTTATATTGAAGATAAACTCCTGCAAAGCCTGTTTGACTTCGCGATAGCTCAAACCATCATAGCGTATAAATGGAGCAAGTAGGGTGTCAAAGTTAGAAAACGCCTGAGCCCCTGCAGCTTCACCCTGGAGGGTATAAAAGAAATTTACCACCTGACCCAAAGCACTCCTTAGGTGGCGTGCTGGTCTGCTTTCCACCTTACCTGAAACCCCACGAAAACCCTGAACCAGCAAATCATAAAGATCCCATCCTACACAGTAAACCGATAGTAAACTGAGATCGTGGATGTGAAAGTCTCCCTCGACATGGGCTTTTCTAATTTCCGGTGAGTACACCTCGTTCAACCAGTAAACCTTACTGACTTCCGAGGAAATGTAATTGTTTAAACCCTGAAGGGAATAATCCATATTACTGTTTTCGTTAACTTTCCAATCAATCTTCTTCAGATATTGATCTACAAGGTCGACCTCCATCTTATTGGCAATCTCCCTTAACCTCGCGTGCTGGTCCCGGTATATAATGTACGCTTTAGCGGTCCTCCTATAAGGCGAAGATAAAAGCACCTCCTCTACTATATCTTGAACATCCTCAACGCCCATCACCTGATCACCATACAACTTCTCCGCAAGATTAAGCACCCTTATCGTAAGACGTCTGGCTGTTTTTTCATCAAATTCCCCCGTTGCCGCCCCCGCCTTAGCAATAGCATTTGTTATTTTCTGGGCGTCAAACTCTACAAGCCTTCCGTCTCTTTTACGGATCTTACTATTCATTGCTAACTTCCCTTTCTGACCTTCATCCCAATATATTGTAGTGTTATTTTTGTTACCACAATATATTGTTGTCATCAAGCTTTTATTAAAAACTGAAAGTAAGTTTCAAGATGAATGTTACGCACCGAATTTATCTAATCTTAGTGCATGAGCAAGGGCAAGACCCATGAGATTAACCATCGGCATCCGTCCTAGACCACCTGATATGCATGCTCTTTCAGAAAAACATTTAACGGCGTCAGGACGACACGTCCGGGAGTATAGCAAAACCGGGACCGGATGCCAGCTATGGGAGGCAAGGACGGCGGGAGTTGAATGATCACCAGTTACAACTAGAACATCGGGGTTTAACTCCATTAACAAGGGGATATAACGGTCTATCTCCTCAATTACCTTGACTTTAGCCTCAAAATCACCGTCTTCCCCTCTCGAATCTGTCTCTTTAATGTGCACATAGAAAAAATCATATTCGGGGAAGTGCTTCTCCAAAAGTTCAAATTCTCCCGAAATACTGTCCACTTTTTCCGCCACGTCCATACCCAAAAGACGGGCAAGACCTCGGTACATAGGATAAGACGCAATCGCCAGCGGATGCAAACCAAAACGTTCCCGGAGGGAAGGATACCTCCGGTAGCGCGCGTAACCCCTAAGAAGAATAAAATTAGCTGTCTCTCCGGCTAAGACACTCTTTGATTGTTCAATAAGTTCTCTCAAAACTCTGGAAGTCCACTCCGCCTCCGGACGCAGAGCCTCTGGCTGTAATGGTGGAAAACCAGTCCGCTGAGGATCAGTCTCCCGAATACCCTCGTCCAGATGTTCTCCCCTCAACACGAGCAAAGCGCGATGATCTTTTACAGCTTCAAAAAACACCTCAATATTTTCAAGTTTTACATTATCCTTTAGTTTCCTGCACAAACGCACGTTAGTTAAAGTGTCTATACGCCCCGCACGGCGATCAACGACTATTCCTTTCTCATCAATAGTGGCAAAATTCACCCTGATCAGTAGATCCCTTTCCGTCATAGGAAAATCTATACCAGCTCCTTCCAGCACACCCCTTCCAATGGTGTTTTTTTCAGGATCATATCCGAAGAGGGCAAAATGGGCAGGACCGCTGCCGGGAGTAATACCGCACCCTATGGGATCGAGAAGACCACATACAGACCTAGAAGCAAGTTCATCCAAATGGGGTGTGCGAGCCTTTTCTAATTCCGTCAAACCATCCTCTTCCCGGGGAATGCCTCCCAACCCATCGAGAACCAAAAAAACAATCTTTGTAGTGTTAGACACAACCAATCGATCAATGAATTCAGGATCACTCATCCTGTGAACCCCTTCAATTTTAGCATTTAAAAAGGGTGAGTGGCATAAAACCACCCACCCTTTTTGTGTTTGTGATTGTCAACGGAGCCCCAGAAGTTTCCGAGCGATCACGATTCTCTGAATCTCGTTAGTACCCTCGTAAATCTGGCAGATCTTTGCATCTCTTAAATGACGCTCAGCTGGGTACTCTTTACAGTAACCGTAACCGCCGAAAATTTGCACACATTCTATAGCTGCTTTCATCGCCACATCGGAGGCGTACATCTTGGCCATGGCCGATTCTTTTTCGTAATCCATACCTTGGTCTTCCATCCAGGCCGCCCTGAGCAGAAGCAGTTCTGCTGCATCCAATTCCGTTGCCATATCCGCCAGCTTGAACTGAATAGCTTGGAATGTGGCAATAGGCTTACCAAACTGTACCCTCTGTTTAGCATACTCTAGAGCATCCTCAAGACATGCGCGACCAATACCACAAGCCTGCGCTCCTATACCGATTCGACCAGCGTCTAAACCTGATAGCATCTGCCTGAATCCCTGCCCTGGTTTACCGAGTAGATTTTCTGCTGGCACCTCCGCATCTTCGAAAACGAGCTCCGCTGTGCCTGATGCCAGAATACCCAATTTCTCCTCGATCTTACCTATAGAAAAACCGGGGGTGTTCTTCAGATCTACAATGAGATTGATAATTCCCTTGTATCCCATAGAGGGATCCTGTGTAGCTGCCAGAACGCAGTAGTGAGCCACATTGCCACTGGTAATGAACCGTTTAACACCATTTACAATCCAACGGTCTCCCTTGAGCTCAGCCCGGCACTGCAGCGATGCAGCATCAGAACCGGCATTGGCCTCCGTAAGTGCATAACAACCTTCCACTTTACCACTCGCCACAGGCGCCAAGTACTTCTTCTTCTGTTCCTCATTGCCGAAATGGAGCAGAGGGTATCCGTAAAGGGAATTGTTAACTGAAACTATCACTGCGGTACTCGCACAGGCCTTAGCAATCTCAATCATGCATAACACGTACGTTACATTGTCCATCCCGGCACCACCGTACTCAGTGGGCACCGCCACACCCATAATGCCCATCTCACCCAGTTTTCGACAGATTTCTTCCGGATGACGATGCGTGCGGTCAAGTTCAGCTGCCACAGGTTTGATCTCTGATTCCGCAAATTTGCGCACCATGTCTCTAACCATTCGTTGCTCTTCTGTTAGCGCAAAATTCATAATAAAACCCCCTCCTATTTTTTTAACAACCTTTAAAAACAGGCTTTCTCTTCTCTAGAAATGCTTTCATGCCTTCCTTCTGATCCTCTGTGCTGAAACACTGGGCACAGCACTGAGTCTCCAGTCTCATAGCATTGTCCAGAGCAAGATCATAACCGAAGTTAATGGCGTGTTTAGCCATCTTAAGGGCAAATCCAGGTAAAGTCGCCAATCGCGCAGCGTACTTCTTAGTTTCTGGCATAAGCTGTTCCAAAGGAAATACTCTATTCACCAAACCTATCTCATATGCTCGCTGCGCTGTGATCTGTTCTCCACCCATTATAAGTTCCTTTGCCCTACCCATACCAACAAGACGTGCCAATCTCTGCGTTCCACCCCAACCGGGGATCAGCCCAATTAAAATCTCCGGCTGACCGAAACGGGCATTCTCCGAGGCAAAACGAATGTCACACGCCATAGCAAGCTCTGTTCCACCACCTAGAGCAAAGCCATTAACAGCTGCAATCACTGGCTTCGGCATGGTTTCTATAAGTCTGAATGTTTCAATACCAAACTCCATAAATTTCATAGCCTCTTGGGGCTTCATATCCACCATCTGCGCGATATCAGCACCGGCAACAAATGATTTTTCCCCTGCCCCTGTAATGATGACAACTTTTATAGCATCGTCTTTTATACAATTTGTTATTGCCGTATTAAGTTCTCCCATTACTTCGGAATTCAAAGCATTGAGCGCCTTCGGTCTGTTTATGGTTATCGTTGCTACACCTTCTTCCACTTCAAAAAGCAAGTTTTTAAATTCCATGTCCGAATACCTCCCCCTCACCTCTAATTTATTTGCTGTAATCATACACACCTTTGCCCGTTTTCCTTCCAAGCCAACCAGCATCAACGTATTTCTTTAGCAACGGGCATGGTCTGTATTTGGAATCACCGAACCCTTGATAGAGCACATTCATAATCGCCCAGCACGTATCCAGCCCTATAAGATCGGCGAGGGCAAGAGGACCCATGGGGTGGTTCATCCCTAGAACCATAATATCATCTATCGCCTTGGGTGTCCCTACGCCTTCCATCAGAGCATAAAAAGCTTCGTTAATCATAGGCATGAGTATCCGATTAGAGACAAAACCGGGAAAGTCATTGCACTCCACAGGCACCTTCCCAAACTGTTTCGCAAGTTTCTCAGTGAGTTCATAAGTTTCCTGAGATGTGGCCATTCCGCGGATTATCTCCACAAGCCTCATAACTGGAACAGGGTTCATAAAATGCATACCGATGACCTTCTCCGGTCGTTTCGTAGCACCAGCAATACGTGTGATTGGAATAGATGAGGTATTCGTAGCAAGAACAACATCAGGTCGGCATATAGCATCTAGCTTGCGAAAGATATCAAGCTTCAGATCCTCCTTTTCAATAGCGGCCTCAACAATAAAATCAGCATCTTTCATATCCTCTATATTTGTACTCTTTCGGATACGACTTAATATTTCATTCTTCTGTTCCTCAGTTAACTTTTCCTTCGCCACCAACCGATCAAGATTTTTCGAAATCGTATCATAGCCTCTATTCACAAATTGATCCGCGATGTCGTTCATTATTACGTTAAGCCCCCCAGGATAAGCCGCAACCTGAGCAATACCACTTCCCATCTGACCGGCACCTACAACACCAATTGTTTTAACCTCCATAACAGCACCCTCCTTACTTATAGTGATTATTGTTGCACACGTTTAATCATGCACAACTCCTTCTGCTTCATCCCTTCTCCACTCTTATTAACATTGCATCTCCCTGCGCATGTCCCGAACATATCCCACAAACACCTAAACCGCCACCTCTCCTCCTAAGTTCATATCCCAGCGTCATCAGAATGCGTGCCCCTGTCGCTCCAATAGGATGTCCGTAAGCTATAGCACTACCATTTACGTTAACTTTTTTGATCATTTCTTCTTTGGACATTCCAAGCACAGCTCTGGCGCTTATCAGAACAACCGCTGCAAAAGCCTCATTTATCTCGATTAAATCGATATCGTCCAAGGTAAGATCATTCTGTTCCAGCACCTTCTTAATGGAAAGACCGGGAACAGTGGCGATATCTTTCGTTGGCTGTGAGACTTCAGCGTAATCAACTATAGTAAATATGGGCTTCATTCCAAGTTCATCCGCCTTCTCCCGACTCATAAGCAAACAAACATCAGCACCATCGTTTACACCGGGAGCGTTACCCGCCGTCACACTTCCAGGTTTACCCGTTACAGCACTTACGTGACCGAACACTGGAGGTAACTTAGCCAGTCCTTCCATTGTCGTATCCGGCCGCGGCTGTTCATCTTTATCAAATACCACCCAATCTTTTCCCTTTTGAACTAAAACAGGGAATATTTCATCATCCAGACGACCCTCTTTCATAGCTGCTGCAGCTCGCATTTGGGAAAGATAAGCCCATTCATCCAATTCCTCACGGGTGAATCCAAACTCATCAGCTGTCTCAGAACCATGAATAGCCATATGTCTGTTATAAAAAGCATCCCATAGACCATCGTAGACCATGAGATCCACCACACGTCCATTGGGAAGTCCCATACGGCTACCCCACCGCATATCTGGAAGCGCATAAGGACAGTTAGACATACTCTCCTGTCCACCAGCGATCACAATCTCCGCCCTTCCCGTCATTATCATTTGGGCAGCCAAATCAATCGTCTTTATACCTGAGGAGCACACTTTGTTAACCGTTATGGAAGGAACCCATTCCGGCAATCCTGCAAGAAGCGTAGCTTGACGGCTTGGTACCTGCCCACATCCAGCTGGTACAACCTGGCCCATGATTACATAATCAATATCCTCTCCTTTTACCTTGCCTCCCGTCCTTCTCAAACATTCCTTTATAGCCAAAGCGCCAAGTTGTGCGGCATCATAATCTTTTAAAGCTCCGCCGAACCTCCCATAAGGTGTTCTACAAGCTTCCACACAGACGACCTCACGTAAATTTTTGTACGTGTTCTTGGTCTTCCTCCCCATCGTTGAATAATCGGGTTTTCGCTCACCAAAACCTGTAACTTTGGCATTGGCATAGTAGTCCCTCCTTGTGAGTTCCAATTTCTGAGGTACTTTTTCCATCGCCCTCCTCCTCTTTGTTATATTAGAGATCTTCAACTTCTAATAACGATTTCGCGCAAAAAGCATCTCCACTTTTCGCGTTTTTTTCCACTTTAGGGAAAGCAAATAAACACAAATTCATTAGAAAATAAAAAGGGATTCCAAGACATAATCTTTGTGGATCAACCCCCACGTTATGGCTCTAGTTAAACTGGCAGTATTACGCGCGGCGCCTTTTTCGAGCATGTTCCCTGCGAATGGTCCATTCAGCTATATAATTTTAAGCTTGTATTGTCAATTCTAAAGTGAACAAAGGGAAGATTTTTCGGACCTGATGTGGTATAGGTACCTCCGTTATTAGACATAACCTAAGTTAAGGAGGGAAGTTTCGTATGATAAACCTCAGGCCCTGCCCCAAGGCATACCTCCGTGAGACACACCGCGCTAAAACACCCGAAGAAACACTAGCTTTCGTGGATACAATCAAAGACACCCTGGCAATGATAGACATGAAAAACATTACTGATCTCGATAGAATCGGTATCCCTGTATTCTCATGCTTTCGTATACGACGGGATAACTCCACTACATTTCATACTGGAAAAGGTACGACCAATGTTCAGGCTCAGGTGTCCCTCACTATGGAAGCAGTAGAACGTTTCTCATCTGAATATGATCCTTCGAAAGAAGGACGTTTAATTAAGGGAAGCTGGAAAGAGCTTAAAAAAAAGTTCAATATACTTCACCCCACGGAACTGATTCTTTCCCAGTTTGCCGATTATGATGAAAATCACGAAATCAGCTGGGTAGAAGGTTTTGATCTCATAAATTCAGAAAACATCCTGGTTCCCGCATGTGCAGTATTTCATCCATTCGAGAACAGCGAAACTTTTCTTCTTTCCACTCACACGAACGGCATTGCTTCAGGAAACACTATGGAAGAAGCAATACTCCATGGAGTTTTCGAAGTTATTGAAAGGGATGCCATAAGTATCGTTAAGTTTTCCCGTAATAAAAGAGAACAAGTAATCATAGGGGATGAACAAGAAAATGAGTTTCTGCAAAATCTACACAAACACTTTCACAAAGCCCAATTGGAACTAACACTTTACAACTATACATCTGATCTCGGAATTCCAGTTTTAGCGGCAAGAATAGAGGACCAAATTTATAGCGATTTAATGCCCACTGAAGGATACGGGGCTCATCTGGACCCCAAAGTGGCTGCTGCAAGGGCCATACTCGAAGCTGCATCAAGTAGAGCACTACTTATTCAACGCTATGGATTGGAAAACCTTCGTGAAACCCCTATTCCATATTTGGAACCTGAGATGTATCTAGAAAACGAGGAATTTATCACCCTTAGCGAAATGAACAGTGGCTATTCGTTAGACATAAAAGAGGATATTGAAACAGTGCTCGATGGTATTAAATCAGCGGGTTTTACAAAGGCAATTGTGGTTGATCTCACATCTCCTGAAATAGGGATACCCGTTGTCCGGGTAATAATCCCAGGAATGGAGGTCTTCAGTTTCGACAGATCTCGCCGAGGACAAAGACTTTATAGGTAGGCCATGCTAAGTGAAAAAGAAGTGAGAGATCGAGCTGAGTATTGTTACCTTGTATTTTATCAACTGTCCTGTTTGAGGGCTGCAGATGTACCACCCCATAAATACCTGGAATATTTAGAAAATTCTTCTCTAAAACTCGGAGAGGACGAATTCATCCGTTCCATAATAGAAGAAGACCTTTTTCTGGGCATACCAGACGGAGGTCTTCAGTATTTGATTACACTCTACGAAGGATTCACTCATGCCCTCTGCGAAGTTTTGGAAACTAACGTAGAATCCCTTCGTGACAGCATACCCAAATCGTTACTGGAAAAACTCGCAACTGAGATCCGATCAAAAGAACCTTACTGATTTACGCGCATTTATCTTGACAAAAGTGAACGATTTTCGCTATGATACAACTGCTCTTATGGAGGGGAAGGGGGTGGTCAGTGTAAAGTCGTAAAAGCTCCTACCAAATTAAAGTGCTGTAAACTTTATCTAGAAAAAGGAGGAGGTAGTTATGCCGAGAATTCGCGGGAAAACAAAAAAAGCCGAGATAATGACCCTTGAAGAAGCAGTAAAGACATTCATGCACGATGGTGCAATGATAGCTTTCAGCGGATTTACAGGCTTTAACCGGAACCCCTTTGCTTTTGCATGGGAAACGGTTAGACAGGGTTTTAAAGACCTACACGTCATCGACCGCCATGGTAGCACTTGTACGTGGCTCCTTAATGCAGTCGGAGCTATAAAGATCTATGAGACCGACTGGATGGGCTGGGGCGAAATGGCAGGCAAGCTTGATATAAACTTAGAACGAAACTACAAAGCTGGTAAGATGATACTTGAAGATTACTCCCACGGCGCAATGGCGATGCGCTTCCTGGCAGGTGCTATTGGCGCTCCGTTCATTCCATATTACGCACCTCTTGGATCGGATCTCTACAATCCTAAATACGACGCCTTAGGAAGAGCGGGACTAAGAGACGGCAAGAATCCATTTATTCCTAAGAAAAAATTTATCCAAATGGAAGAACCCTTCTGGTGGGGTGGTGGTGATGTGGTTCTACTGCCGGCAGCCACACCTGAACTTGCAATAATACATGTGTCACAGGCAGGTGATAAAGGAACCGCCCGATGGAGAGGTGTAGGTACCATAGATAAAGAAATAGCCTTCGCCTGTGAAAAGGTAGTAATCATTGCTGAAGAAATTGTTCCAGAAGGAGAAATGAGAAAATATCCGGAAAACAATCAGATACCTTATTTTGTCGTGGATGCCATTGTGGAATGTCCGTGGGGTGCCTTCCCGAGTGCCGTCCCTTACTACTACGATTATGATGCTCCTTTCATGAGAGAAATGGATAAGGCCTCCAGAAATCCAGAGGACTTGAAGAAATGGCTCGATGAATGGGTCTACGGTCCCAAGAATTGGGAGGAATTCCTAACCAAATTAGGCACAAAACGGCTTCTGGATCTAAGGGCAGATAGCGTTACTGGCTACAGTACACGCATGATGAGAGGTAAGAAACCAGCACCCAGAATGAAGATGCCCTTGTCTGTGGCAAGAAGTGGCTACTAAAGAAAGGGGGGTAAGGAAACATGGCTAAAACGATGGAAGAATTGATGGCTTTGATCGATGTAATACCAAATGAACCTGCTAAAGATGGGGAATTCATACTACCTGAGTTGATGGCAATTGCTGTAGCTCATGAAGTGCGGAACGATGACATAGTGTTTGCGGGAACCGGGCTACCCATGGTGGGTATAATGACAGCCCAATTTATAAATGCTCCCAAGGCTATGTTGATCTATGAGTCAGGAATATGTGACGGTAAAACCATGCATGTTCCGATGTCTGTTTGCGATCAGAGAGCAGCAAACTTGTGCTCCACTCTGGGTGGTCTGGTGGATACATTCGGCTACTACCTCCAGCAGGGTTACGTTACTCTTGGGTTCCTTGGGGGAGCAGCTATTGATAAGTACGGTGGGGTGAACGTTACATCTATAGGCGATTATTACTCTCCATCACACAGATTTACGGGTTCAGGCGGTAACGGCGACATAGGCACTATGGCAAAACGAACAGCATTCATTATCCTACAAGAGAAGAGGCGTTTCGTAGAAAGGAACGACTACACAACAACGCCTGGATGGTGGTGCTGGGACTGGAAAGACGGAAAATGGAAACCAAAGAAGGAAGTTTGGAAAGGTACTCCTTTCGCAGATTGCGGGCCCGTTGCTGTTGTGACCAATATGGGCGTCTATCGTTTCGATGAAGATGGTATCATCTATCTCGAAACATGTCATCCTGGTGTAACAGTTGAACAGATCAAGGACAACTGCGGATTCGATCTAAACGTGTCACGTGTGAAAGGCGAAACACCGAGACCCACATATAGGGAGCTCTTCGTTCTCCGTGAATTCGTGGATCCCGAGTTGATTTTCCTGCCTGCAAAGACGCCATACCCACCTGATATTCAGGCGATTATAGATAAAGCTTAAAATTAACCATAGGGAAACCTAAAGAGGGGAAGCTTGCTTCCCCTCTTTTCTTGAACCTTGAAAAACTAGATAAGGATGGGATATAAAGTATCATCAAATTATTAAAACTTGATGAAAGTAAGGAGGAATAATGAATTTCGACTTAACAGAAGATCAACGCATGATTCAGGAAACAGCTCGTAACTTTGCGAAAACGGAGCTGGAGCCAGTTGCTGCAAAGATGGACGAAGAAGGTGACCGGGATACATTTTTAAAAAACCTCAGAAAGCTAGCAGAACTGGGAATGATGGGCATCAACGTAAAGGCTGAATACGGTGGATCTGAAGCAGGAGTCATTGCTTTCAGCCTTGCAATTACGGAAATTGCCCGGGCCTGTGCATCCACAGCAGTTACCATGTCCGTGACGAACATGGTTTGTGAAGTCATCCAGGCTGTAGGAACGGAGGAGCAGAAACGTAAATACATTCCAAAAATGTGTTCCGGTGAGTATTACGCTGGAGGCTTCGGACTTACAGAACCTACAGCAGGCTCCGACGCAGCGGGAGTCCGTTGTACAGCCGTACTCGACGGAAATGAATGGGTATTAAACGGGAATAAAATCTTCATTACCAGTGGCGAATACGCAGGTGTATTCGTGGTCTGGGCTGTAACGGACAAATCTGCTCCAAAAGGCAAAGGCATTTCCACATTCCTCGTTGAAAACGGCACGAAAGGATTCACAATAGGTAGGGCGGAACACAAAATGGGACAGCATGCCTCTGCCACAAACGAACTGATCTTCGAGGATTGCCGAATTCCTAAAGATGCCTTATTGGGGGAGTTAAACGGTGGATTACGAATCGCACTAGGTGAACTTTCCGGGGGTAGAATAGGCATAGGTTCCCTTGCGCTCGGTGTGGGTCAGGCCGCTATTGAATACGCCACACGTTACGCCGTGGAAAGAAGGCAGTTCGATCAGCCAATCAGCAATTTCCAAGCCATCCAGTGGATGATAGCTGAATCCCATACAGAGCTCGAGGCGGCAAGATTGCTCCTCCTTTACGCTGCTTTCCTTAAAGAAAAGGGGAGACCATTTGCCAGACAGGCTTCTATGGCAAAATACTACGCTACTGAGGCAGCAGAAAGGGCATGCTACAACGCCATCCAGATCTGCGGCGGATATGGGTACACAAAGGAATTTCCTGTGGAAAGGTATTACAGAGATGTGAGGGTTACGTCCATCTACGAAGGTACCAACCAGATTCAAAGACTCATTATTGCCCGTGATATTCTGAGTAGTATAAAATAACTCCAAAGAGAAAGGGATAAGAGGCCCTGTCTTTTAACCATGATGGGGCCTCGCAACGTAAAACTACATGTTCACAAAAAACGTGATAGCTGAAATTTCAGAGGGACTAGGAATTATCAAACTTAACAGACCGGCGAAAAAGAATGCCATAAACATTGAAATGCGCAGAGAAATAACAGAGGTCCTCAGAAAATGGAAAGAAGACTCCAATGTGGGAGCTGTTATCATAACTGGAAATGGTGACGTTTTCTCTGCAGGGTTCGATCTCGGAGAGTTCAAAGAAACGCAATTAATCACAGAAATCTTCAAAACCTCCTCTACGTATCATAGAGAAGTGTGGTACTTTCCCAAACCCACAATGGCGGCAGTAAACGGTCCAGCCCTAGCAGGGGGATTTGACCTTGCCAAACTTTGCGACCTCCGCATATGCTCTGATAGAGCAACATTCGGTCATCCCGAAATTAGGTTTACACCCACCCTCTACACTCCTCTCAAATGGTTGATCGGTGCAGGTCTAGCTCGAGATCTTTGCCTCAGTGGAAGAATAATTGATGCCCAAGAAGCTTTCCGCATTGGGCTGGTAAGTGAAATAACACTACCGGGACGTCTACTTGGACGGGCCAAAGAAATAATGAAAAAAATCATAGATCAAACACCACAACACGTACTGAACATTCAAAAGCGTTTTTTCCAGACACACGATGTCTTAGGGTTTGAAGAATCCTTCGCCATAGAACACGATGCCGCATTTCAAGAATTCCTACTCAGAACCATAGCCGACAGGACAGCGACAAAAAATTAAAAAATCTCCGCCAATGCCGTTTCAATCATATTCACAGCCTCCTCCATGGCAGCGTTCCCCCGGTAAAACTTATTATCTCGCCAGTCCCTATAGTCTGGCGGGATCTTACCCTCGAGAAGATAATCCAACATGGAAAACTCGTAGAATGTTTTGCGGAGGGTGAAATAAGGATCTGCACCATGAGTCACCCGCACCATTGCCCTCGCTAAATCGAAAATTTTATACATCCGATCGATGTCCAATTCTCGATAGGAGGAAAAGTAATAGACCCATTCCTTTTCATGCCATTTTCCATCTCTGATAAGGGTTTCCTGAATGGGAGTACCAGGGAAGGGAATAAGAGACTCAGTATACGCAATTTCAGCACCCATTTTGAAAATAGCACAACCCAGACGAATCGTCTCTCTTATTGTATCAACAGTATCCCAGGGTCCAAAAAGAATAAAACTCACAACGGGCGTTAGATTCTGTTCCACACAGTAACTTACACCTTTTATGATATTCTCCACTTGAAGATCCTTCCCATAAAGGGAAAGTATCTCTTCTGAACCAGACTCTGCACCGATGTAAAGGCCTTTGAAACCTGCTTCGCTCATCCAGGATGCCATTAAAGGTTGCCTGCAGACATCGTCAATCCTACCCTGGGCATAAAACTCTACGTCTTGATTAAGAAAATTTCTAGTAATGGCCCGGCATATTTCCCTAACCCTTTCAGGGAAAGATGTAAAATTGTCATCTGTAAAAAGGATACGTCGCGCACCCATACCTCTTAGCATTCCTATTTCTTCCAAAACTTTCTCCAGCGGTTCAAAGCGCACTTTAGATCCATAAAGTCTTCTGATGGAGCAGAAAGTACACCGGTTAGGACAACCTCTGCTGGAGGAAATCGAACGAACCTTATAATATCTGCTATCAGAGAGGTGAAAAGCAGGGAAAGGATAACTACCGAGATCTCTTACAAGGGGCCGGTTGGGATTGTGTATTACCTCTTTACCCCTTCTGTAACTTAAACCAGGCACATCTTCGGGTGGATGACCACAGTAGATATCCTGTACAAGTTCCTGAAACGTCTCCTCTCCTTCCCCCCGACAAACCACATCCACAACTTCATAATCTCTAAGGATCTCATCGTAGAGGACCGTGGCATGGATTCCGCCCAAAACAGTCAAAACGTCACTATTTCTATTTTTAGCTCTCTCGCATATCTTTAAGGCCTCTCCGACCGTGTTGGACATGCATGTGACCCCGAGTATCAACGGCCTCTTCGTCTCGAGATAACAATCCAAAATTTCATACCGCTCCTCTTTTTCCCCAACATCCATATCGAGGATGTGCACATCAAATCCGTCCTCCAAAACTGGTGTGGCAAGTGACTCCAACGCAAGGGGAGATACTTCCGACAACCCATTGAACCGGGGATTTACAAGAAGGATAAAAGGAACCTTACCTTTCCAGGAAAAAAAATCGCTCATTTTTACCCCTAACCTCCATTATAGGAAATCCCCAATTCCCGAAAACTTCCTGAGCTTTCGCAATACTGTCTCCACTATGCACACCTCTCTTACTTTCTCGTGATCCACTGTATCAGCCGCCACAACTACATACAGATTTGAAGAAGGTGGATGGTACTTCAGAGCGCAGCATGTGTAACAGCCATTCATGTAAACCACATAATCAGCATGATCCACATTGTACATAACTGAGACGCCTTCTCTCTCGAGGCAACTCCTCAAAGCTTCAGCCACTTTTCCTCGGTCTATTTGAGAATTGCAACCACCGCAAAACCGAATGCACACCCTAAACATCCCTATTTCCAAATAATATCCCAGAGTTCCCCGTACCAGACACGGCGTGGTATATCCTCTCTAAATTCCCGGACCAACCCATCATCCGTTTACAAGTTAAGGAAAATCGATCTCATCATCACAGTAACTCAGAAGAAGCCCCACCTGTATATCAAGTATCTTCTCCACCTCTCACAAAATACCCAATAGCCCTTTTCCGTTTTAATCCTCTGGGATACCTGCAATCTTCTTGGCCAGCTTTATCTTATGCTCAAGGTTACCCTGGCGGGCTATCATGATACGCTGAGCCTGAGGGGAACCTGCACCGTGCATGGATTCTGTTCTGTAGCCCACCGCCGCTGTTCCCAGTGTAAGATTTTCTATTAAGCGGAGGATGCGGAGGCGGTACTCCGTTGGTACTCCTGCTACGCCTTTCAAGTACTTTTCAATATACTTACCAGCAATGGGATGTCGGAAATCCTTTTCAGATGGCATGGTAACCATAAGACCCCCCGCAATGTCTTCAGCTAACCGCGCTATCTCATAGGGAAACCGTGTCACATTCTGCTTACACACGTTTGCCAGGAGAAGGTTGATGAGATAAGTGCCGGATGCAGTTTGATAACCCTCTGCTGAACAGGCGATTCCACATGCATAAAGGGTTTCATTTAGGTGAATCATTTCTATCAGCTTTTCTCTTATATGAGACGCCCTACTTACACCGTTGTATTCAGCTGCAAGAGCAGCGGCACCGATAAGGACATCTCCCACACCTACCTTGCAACCGCCATAACTCTGACGATGGTATCCTGCAAAACGTTCTACAAGTAAACCACTGAACTCATATTCCCCACACATGAAAACGTTTTCCCAGGGCACGAATAAGTCATCAAAAATCATCATCGCCTCGTGACCGCCAAAATAACGATTACCTATATCAATCTCTCCGCCTTCCAATTTCCTCGTATCGCAGGATTGCCGACCGTAAATGTATATGATACCTTCCGCATCGGCCGGGGCAGCGAAACAAAGGGCATAATCGGCATCTTCTTTCGTCAAAGTCATGGTGGGCATCACTAAAATCCAGTGGGAATTTACTGCTCCAGTCTGGTGGGCTTTACATCCCCGAACAACAATGCCATCGGACCGCTTCTCCACCACTCTGCAGAAGAGATCCGGATCCTTCTGTTTGCTCGGTCCCAGACTCCTATCACCCTTAACATCAGTCATAGCACCATCCACAGTCCAGTCCTCTTCCTGCATACGAAGGAGAAACCTGGTGAAACGACTGTGATAGTCTGTTCCTAGTTTTCTATCCATCTCGTACGTGACACTATCCACCGCATTTATCGCATCCATTCCCACACATCTTTGAAAACAGGCCGCTGTTTTCTGACCCATAAGACGAAGCATCTTCACTTTCTTAATGAGATCATCTGTACTACGGTGAAGATGACAGAAGCGGTTGATCTTGTTGCCTGTTAGGTGGGACGTAGCCGTCATTAAATCCTCATACTGCGGATCCTGTGCAAGGGCGTAAGTCATTTTAACTGAATTCATGGATGGCCTTATTATAGGGTGGTCCACCACGTTCTTCACCTCTTCCCCCATCAGGAAAACACGGAATTTCATCCTGCGGAGGCTCTCCTCGTATTCTTCCGCGGTTTTCAAAGGCATACTCAATCCCTCCCTTTATCTTTTTATCCCTCCCGCCACACCCGGTAGGGATAATAAGTTTCCACTACGTCCAATCTGCCCAACTGACCTCCACCCAGCCAGATTTGGATAATTTTACTATCCCTCAGATACTTCTCCACATGGTATTCTCTGGCGTAACCATAAGATCCCATGAGTTCCATTGCACGGTTACAGACCATTTCTGTTACATCACAGGCATAAACCTTCGCTGCACTAGCCCTACCAAGTAAAAAATCGTCGCCGGGACCACCGTATTTCTTTCGATTGTTAAACATCGTTGCCACAGAAAGATAAAAGGCGCGCGCAGATTCTATACCAATGGCCATATCAGCAATCATAGCCGCCTGAAGAGAATGATTCCGCACCGGTTTTCCTCCATAGGCCCTGGTTTTAGAGAATTCTATCACAATTTCGAGAACTGCCTGAGCATTACCAATTGCCATAGGAGCACTGGTAAGCCTCCCCCAACCTACATTGGCACGGAGTAGTTGCCAATCCACACCTGGCCCACCAGCACGGTATTCTTTTGGAACACGCACATTATCAAAATATATCGCGGTATTGACATCCGTAACCTTCATACCCATCTTTTGCTCAGGTTTTCCAAAGGTCATACCTGTTGTATCCTTTGGGACGTATATTAGGGCCACACCATCTTCCTTCAGAGCAGGATCGGTAGTACACACAACGCAGTAAAGATCAGCAATACTAGCACCACTTGGCCACATCTTTTTTCCGTTTATCACCCACTCATCTCCTTCTAATCTTGCCCGTGTTTTTATGGTCATAGCGTGTTCCCCTGGATCCTCTATGTTGCAACCGCCCTCCGGCTCAGTTATAGCCATGCAGCCACAACGGGGAACATCTTCACAGAACATGGGAATAAATCTGTCCATCAGGAACTTGTTTCGCGCTCCCATTGCAGGAGCCAGACACCAGGGTATGATCAAAGTGTGCAAAGCGAGACCACTATCCCCTCTTGCAATTTCTTCTGTTATGGCACATACCACTGGTGCAGAACGAATTCCCAAACCTCCGTACTCCGGTGAAAATCCCCGCCTCTGGATTCCCAACTTAACAAGGCCGGTGTAAACCTTTTCAAAAACGCTATAATCCTCGTCAAGTTCCAGACGCCGAGGCATAACCTCGCGATCCACATAATTCCGGATGGTTTGCAGGAAAGCAATTTCCTCTTCGCTCGTAATAAACTCTCCGTAGCGCTTCATGACATACCCCCTTTTTTTCAACCCTTACAAAGTTCAAGAATCTCCAAAATGACCTCTTTCGTATAACCCTTCATTCTCCACACTGAAGCTGTGAACGAGGCATGTTCCGCTATTTTCTCCATATCCCCCTCAGGTATACGGACTTCCCTCAAGGTAACAGGACTACCTATTCGAGCAAACCAATCTTTTAGAAGACGAATGCCCTCTTCTGCGGCTTTTAAATCGTCCGCAATATCTACACCCATAACTTCCCTTGCCAAACGGGCAAATTTCGAAGGATTGTTCCTTAAGGCATACTTCATCCAAGCTGGTAGTGTAATGCTCAAACCTGCACCATGGGGAACATCGTAGAGGGCACTCAATGAATGCTCCACCATATGAGCAGGAAAAGATATGATCCCCAATCCCGCTGTAGTAATTCCGCTGAAAGCCAGAACAGCTGACCACATTATATTTGCCCTTCCATTGTAGTGCTCCGGATCCTTCAAAACTACTTCTGTACTCTCCATCACAGTTTTCATCAGTCCCTCTACCAATCTATCCTGCAGTACACTCTCTGGCTCCTGGTTGTTGAAGTAACCTTCGAGAAGATGGGCAATGATGTCCACTGAACTGTACGCTGTGTAATTTGAGGGCAAAGTAAAAAGTACCGTGGGGTCAAGAATAGAAACCCTAGGTTGAATAAACGGTGAAGTGAGGGTTAGTTTCTGCGCTCCTTCATCCTTGGTCATTACCGCATGAGGATTAGACTCTGACGAACTCGCAGAAACAGTAACTACCGCCACAACAGGTAGTGCATCTTTTATTCTTTTCTTAAGCGTGAAGTAGTCCCATATGTCTTCCTGAGGGTCCATCCTCACACCAGCTGCAATAGTCTTTGCCGTATCGATGACACTACCACCTCCCACAGCAAGAACTACATCTGCCCTTTCTTCACGGCAGAGCTTTATGCCATTCACTGCATGGGAAAGAAGCGGATTGGATCGTACACCTGAAAACTCAATAATTTCCACACCTGCATCCTTCAGTGATTGTACCACTTTTTCGTAAGTTCCCGTTCTTTTGATACTACCTTGACCGAAAACAAAAAAAACTCTTTGCCCCAGCCTTTTAACTTCCTCACCAACACGCTCTATCATTCCTTTGCCAAAAAGAATCCTCGTTGGGTTATGAAAGACGAAATTCTGCATATAAAACCTCCCTAAAAAAATTTGGGGGGGGTGTTTACAGACCCACCCCCCCCATAATTACACTCCCCTAGTTACTCACTTGTCTTTGAACATCTGCCTCATTTCACGCTTCAGTATCTTCCCGGTCGGGGTTTTAGGAAGGGCATCCACGAAGAAAACCTTTTTCGGACATTTGAAGGGTGCAAGGTGACTTCGACAATGTCCCATCAGTTCTTCTTCTGTCATCTTTTCTCCCGGCTTGAGAACAACCACAGCGGTAACCACCTCTACCCACTTAGGATCGGGCAAACCGATAACGGCCACTTCCTGAACCCTCTTGTCGAGGTAAATAGCTTCTTCAACCTCGCGGGTGGAGACATTTTCACCACCTGTCTTTATCATGTCTTTCTTGCGATCCACAACTGTTATGTAACGGTCCTCATCCATAACACCCACATCTCCGGAATGGAACCATCCACCCTTCATAGCCTCTTCCGTTTTCTCAGGATCCTTGAAGTACATGATCATTACATGAGGACCACGACCGCATATTTCACCGGGTACGCCAGGTTTATCTATGGGATTTCCGTCATCATCCTCAAGACGGGTCTCCATGTTTAATCCACCCATACCCGCCGAACCGATCTTCCTAAGAGCATCTTTCGCTTTTAGAATGGTATGATACGGTGCAAGTTCAGTCTGACCGTAATAGTTGTAAATTCTCACGCCTGGGAGCCTTTCCATCATCTCTTTTAAAATCTCCACAGGCATTATAGATGCGCCGTAATAACACTTCTTCAAGGATGAGAGATCGCGTTTATCGAAATCTGGGTGACGAAGCATACCTATCCACACTGTCGGCGGGGCGAAGAAGAGTGTTGCTTTATAGGCTTCAATATTCTGTAATATCTGCCCAATATCAGGCGTCATGAGGATGTTCGTTCCACCAAGCCAGAAAATAGGGTTCATGAACACATCCCTTTGAGCACAATGATAAATAGGCAGGGCATTCAGGTTGATATCCTCCTCCTCGTACTGACCATCCACTATCGTCCCCATGTACTGGGCAAGCAAAGCCTGATTGCTGATGATGACACCCTTGGGAAGGGCCTCGGTGCCACTTGTGTATGTCATCTGACAGGGATCCTCAATGTGAAGTATACAATCTGGTTCCGTATCGGGATACGCTTTGTACCACGTATTGAAATCAATAAAACGATCGCTAATTGGCGGTTTCCCCGCCATATCGTCAGACCAGATATACGTTTTAACGGTGGGCATATCATCCATCACGTCTTTCACCAGGTCATAGAGGGCATCCTCGATAATAAACACTTTGCTCTCAGAGTGGTTTATGCAATACGAAATATCTTTGCCCCTAAGAAGGTAGTTTATCGCCAGATAGATAGCCCCAATTTTGCAGCAACCGAACCAAGTAAGGACGTGATGAATCGTGTTGTGGGCAAGAATTGCTACCCTATCGTACTTCTGCACTCCTAGCGACAAAAGGGCATTTGCTACCTTGTTACATTCCTTCTCTAATTGCTCGTAGGTCAGTGTTCTGTCCTTGAAAATCAAAGCAGGTTTATTGGGATAACGGTAAGCACTACGTCTAATAATATCAGCAATTACCCAGCGGTTAACCCTGTTGTAGCGGTTCATCAAAAATTCCAGATTTTCCTTGTTAATTACATTGTACCTCTGTTTCTCTTCCTCTTTAAGTGGCGCCCACATGTGGTACCTCTCCTTCAGTTTTTTTATATAATTCCTTCCGTCTCAAGTTCTTTAAGCTTTGCAGGTCCATACCCGAGGTATTTCAGATAGATGTAACCATTGTCGTAACCCACAGGACGACACACCCACTTAGTTCTAGGTGGTGTACCTGTAGATTTCCACTGGGCCTGAGCGCATATAACAGGACCGTAAACCGGATCGTTTACAGGAGTAAAAATGCCACGATCGTTCCATACAGGGTCTTTCATCGTTTCCATCGGTGGAACAATGGGTGCTACAACCGCTGTGATCGGGGCTAGACGACCCTTCTTGGCATAGTCCACTGACATTTGGACTAACTCTTCGCTTGTATACTTGGAGGTTTCAGGATTGATCATGGCTTGGTACTTGAGTTGCCAGTCCTTCTTCATGAAAGGCGCCAGAGTTGTCCATTCAGCAGCTCCCCACTCTTCATACTTTCCGATAATATCCACGAAAGCCTTCCACATTTCGAGACGTAAACCACCTAGAAAAACACCACCGTTCTTCGTGGGGAAAAACCCATACAACCAGAGTGCTGTATCGAGGTTGCCAAATCTCTCAGCTATTACCCCCTGACCCGCATACCAGTGCAGGGCATAGTCATGAAGACGCTCATAGGCTTCGTAACTGGCAACGTCAATAGCCTGACCCTCCCCAGTATTCATGCGGTGCAGAAGAGCTGCTAAAATACCAATCGCCCCAAAAGTTCCCGAAACGGCCCAGGCAATCCAAACACCCGCCTTAGTTGGAACAGCATATGGCATCTCGTCATAAGTTTTGCCCTCGGGAAGTATTTCCCCCGTTGTGTATTGCACACCCGAGCGGGCCTGTGCTACGTTGTCGTAATCGTACTGCTGTCTCAGACTCTCAGGTCCAAATCTACCAAAAGCACTGATGGAGGTGTAGATCAAGCGAGGATTTATCTTTGATAAATCTTCATACCCCAGTCCCCAACTGTCCATAACACCGGTGGGATAGGTTTCAATCAAAACATCTGCATATCCCACAAGTTTCTTGAGTATCTCCCTTCCCTCTTCCTTCTCTAAGTTAAGGGTTATGTGATACTTGTTCCGCCCTTCCTGAAGATAAGCATAACCTGTCCCCATGTGCATTAGACCGTTCGGCGAGTACGTCCTGACTATATCGCCCCCCGGTGGCTCAATACGGATGGTTTCCGCCCCCAGTTCTGCTAAAAGGGAAGAGCAAAAACAACCAGCCATGCTCCTGGAACTGAGATCAAGAACAACAAGATCATCGAGTGCTTCGGGCTTCTCAAAATTCTTCGCAGGATCGTCAAGGGACCTTATATAATCAGCCCATGGTGCCCATTTTGGCCTTTCGTGCTGTGTCATGGCTCGTCACCTCCTCAGTATTGCACCCGATTCACCATCCCAGTCTGAGGGAGGACGTCTACCCTGCATATCTTTCCACTTACCAAGTACTCCTTCCTCATACAACTTCTCTATTTGCGACTGGGAGTAGCCCAGGATCTTTGTCATAATAAAGTCATTGTCAAAACCTACTGGTCTTACCGTCCACCTATGTTTGGGTGGGGTTTTGGACATCATCACGGGAAATTCATGGTCAGGGTATCTTCCGTACATGGGATCATCGATAAATTTCATAAAATCCCTGGCGCGCCTGTGGGGGTCTTCAAACATATCCCGGGCATTGTGAAGTCGACTCGCCGCAAAACCGTAATACTTGCCCAACTCCTCAATCTCACGTGCCGTTTTCGTCCTTGCCCAATCGGCAATTATTTTCAATATCGCGAGAGCATTCTCATCTTTCAGACGAGTAGAATGATCCTTGAAGCGTGGATCCTCCGCCAATTCCGGTCTCCCCATCGCCTTGCACAAACCAGCAAACTCATCAGGCGCTGGAGCTGCAATAGCAACAAATAGATCATCTTTACAGAGAAACGTATCAGCAGGACAGATACACTGATCCCTGTTTCCAGCAGGCTCCACACCTTTACCTGTAAACTGTTGGTACGGCCAAACCCAACCCATTGCCCGCATTATATTCTCACTTTGGGACAGTTCAATGTACTGACCCTTTCCTGTCTTTTTCCTGTAATAAAGAGCGGAAAGAACCGCCACTTCTCCCATCATGGCCCCAAATACATCACAGATCCAAATGCTCTGTTTCAAAGGAGGCCTACCGGGAAAAGAGGATATCCATGCATACCCTGACATTGCTTGAGCAGCTCCATCGTTAGATGGTCGATCCTGCTCCGCATATAGACCCCACTGTCCAAATCCATTCTTCTCTATGTAGATTATACCCGGATTTATCTTTTTAATATCCTCGTAACCGACATTCCATCTGTTAGGAACCGCAGGCCTCATGTTGAACTCAATGATATCGGCCTTCTTCGCCAGTTCTCTAAATATCTCCTGCCCTTTCTCCTTATGAAGGTCAAGGGCCATGTAGTACTTATCCGTGTTTATATGCATGAACATCGGTCCCTGTTCTTTGTAAAACCATCCAAAGGGATTTAGCGATCGCGTAACATCACCGAGAGGTGGTAATTCGATTTTTATAACCTCGGCACCGAGACTGGCAAGAAAGGAAGGACCTGCAGGACCGAAAAGTAACGTACATACCTCAAGAACCCGTATGCCTTTGAGTGGACCAGGACGGGAATACTTATTGGCAACATAATTCTGAAATGTGATCATTATAATCCCCCCCTTCATCTATTTACCATGGGGGGACATATATACATCCCCCCATGCGCTTCAATGACAAAATTCTGAACCCCTTTAAGATTAGGCCTTTATCACTGGTGGCGGTGTGGGGTAAATCTTCTTGCCATAAATGGTGTTCACCACCACAGCACCTGACATGTAGACACCATACCAACCGGAGATGATAAGCAACCAACCGATAATAGGTTTCAGGGTCTTGGGATCACCATACCAACCGGTATCGACACCAACGATCAACCAGAGTACAATGTCAATTAGAATAACCAGCATGAACAACGGACTACGTAAATATGCCGGTGTTACCACTGTGAGGAATGCTGCTCCAGCCATCCAGTTCCATCCTTCTACGTGAACGGCCTTTTGCATCATTGCACCCACCGCTTTACCGACATCCGCCTTTACCTTGGCCATCACCTCAGGTGAAAGCAGCTTCGGATCCGTTACCCCCGCGGCTGCCATTGCCGCATCCAAAGCCTCTTTCTGTGCCTTTGGAACAAACATAAAATTGATCATGTACCACTTGGCAAACACACTAAGCGCCGCAGCAAACATGAAGAACGCAGAAAAGAATAGAAAAACGTTACCGCCGGTAATATTGAAATCCTTCAATTCAATGACAGCAGTGGTGTACTGCACTATTCCACCACCGACTAGCCATGCGGCAAGAAGAGGTAGACCACTTACATCCACCTTACCAAGAAAAACTGCACCAAAACCAAAACATGCCACTGCCAGCGCACCCAAACCTGCTGGTCCTGGTGTTGCAAAGTTGTGTTCATGAGCCATAGACTATTACCTCCTTTTTTTCATAAACTACCGATAAGTAAATGTTCCGTTTTTCATGAGCTCACCTCTACGCTTTTCCAATCCTCTGGATTTTTGCCCCTTCATCCCCCCTTTCTTTTAATGCAAAGATACTCTTTGCAAAATAATCATTGGTATAAACTGAAGTAGCGTGGCGGGTTTTTCTACTCCCTCCTCAGGTGTTTTAGTTAACAAATAGTAAAAGCCTTGTCAAGTGAAAACTACCAGAGTCTCCCGTACTTCGCCACAATGACGATTAACCCGAGCAGCCATACTACTGTGACTATGAGCATCAAATCGCCGCGGTTTATCGTTCTCTTCTTGGATAAACCGGCAAGACGCTTTTCCAGCTCCATTTCTCTCTTCTTTTCCCTTTTCTTCTTTTTTCCCATAATACATCACCGAATCTAATAGAAAAGACCCAGGGATATATTTCCCCGGGTCTTCTGCCTTTCCGCAAAGGATCCGATCACTTTCCACTCTGATAAGGATCCCAATCGAATCCCCAAAGTTCGCTGTGGTGGGGCAGTTTGTAGTTGCGGCGTTCGTCGTAAGATGGATACCTTCTGTTCCCACCTTCCTCTGGCAGGAAGTTGATCTTCGATTTTGGTGGAAGCAGACCATCCTCGTAAGCAGCTTTGCGCAGCCACTCTCTATCATCGGGATGGGCAATGGAAATCAAAGCCTCGGCACGCTCGTAACCGTTAAGACCCCTGAGGTTCACAATACCGTACTCTGTACAAACGTAATTCACAAGCTGAGCAGGCACGTCCACAGAACAACCCTCAGGCAGGAAGGGAACAATGCGGGATGTACCGTGTTTGCTTCGGGATGTCATAGACACCACACTTCTTCCCCCTCTGCTCTGACAACAGAAGCTTATGAAGTTAAAGAATCCACCTGATGAAGAAATGGGCCTCTTCTCGTAGAACCCACAGCAGGCCTGACCGAGAAGATCTACAGCGACAGCATTGTTTATAGCCAACATGTTATCGATGCGCGTCAAGGTTTGAGCATTGTTCGTATAGCTTATGTCATAGACAGCTAGATTCATGTTTCTATGGATTGTGTTGTAGTACCACTCAGTATCCACCGGGAAGGCGAACGTCCAGACACTTCTACCCCTATCAATGGACTTGTATCGGTTTGTCACCGAACCGGACTCGATAAGATTGAGGAGACCAAAGTTCATCATTTCCGTATGGATCCCCAAATCCTTAAGTCCCGCTTCGCTGAGGGCCGTTGCCACAGCGGATGGCAGAGCACCTATACCCAGCTGGATAACATCTCTGTCACGGGCAATCTTCATTATATTATTGGCAATGGCCACTTCCTCATCTCTCGGTTTTATCGCCTTCTCGTTTATCTGAGGCCAACGATACTTCTCACAATCCACTTCCACCCAGTAGTCAATATCATCTATATGGATGGTATTAAAGCGACCACCCTCAGCCCAAGGATAATCGCTACGAACCTCGAGAACTATCTTCTTGGCACATTGCCTGAAAATATTGCAGTTATTTGTACCATATGAAAAGTTCGCAAATCCGTGTTCATCAAAGGGAGTTGCGGCATTCCACCACCAATCCAAACCCCGCTTCTCTTTTACTGCATGGATAAATCGGTAGTGCTGAAACCACATTCCCATAGCCCAACCCCAGTTGGCCCAACTTGTAACCTTGTTCGTGTCCCGCGCTTTCCTGTTCCACGGGAAGAAGAAGTACTCATGAATCACATGATACTCCTGATGGGGATCCACCTGCTGGAACTCTGGATGGGGATAAAAATTTGCGTACTGCCATATCTCAATGTCCTTTAATTGACCGGGCCCTGGACCGAGACGCTTGGCCAACTCCTTCATTAAAACTGTAGAATCACCTCCCACAGATCCCGGCTGAATCCAGTCGCCACTTTTTACCATATCCAGAATCTGCTCGGGTGTACGTTTTTTATCCCTGATTTTTTGCTGTATTGGTGTTGTCATCTAATAATTTCCCTCCTTCCGAAGATTTTCTTTGACATTTAAAAAAGACAAATAATTGAGACTACCCTTTTACAGCACCATCCCCCCCTTCTAAAAAATGAAAATTTATACAGTCATAGCCATCTACTTTTGATTTGGACCCTCCTCCGCAAGACTCTCGACTTGATTTTATAGGACAATTTACTGAAATACCGTAAAACATCTTCCGTACGTTGTCAAGGGAAAAAGAAAGGGCCTTGTTGTATTTGGCAATTTAGAGTATAAAGTATTACATGAATACCCTTTCTACAACTCCCAAAGAAGCTGCAACAGTAATACTCCTTCGAAAAAGTTATCAAAATGAAGATATTGAAGTTCTCATGGTAAAACGCCACCCAAAAAGCGTTTTCGTACCTAATTGCTACGTATTTCCCGGCGGTTGTGTTGAAGACGAAGATCTCGAATCAGAAATGGAATCACTCTGCAGAAACCTCAACCGCGATCTTGCGTATAACTTGTTGAAAAATGCGAAAACAAAAGAAATAGCCTTAGCATCGTGGATCGCTGGTATAAGGGAAACCTTTGAAGAAACCGGCATACTTCTCGCGTATGATAAGGAGGGAAATTTTCTCGCCGATGGTCATTATTGTTCGAATGTTCTGAAACACGTAAGAGAAAAACATAACTCCTTCAGAGATCTTTTGATGTCCAACAGTTTTCTACTTGCTACCGACAGACTTGTATACTTTGCTCATTGGATCACACCGGAGGGTCTGCCACATCGCTACGACGTGCGTTTTTTTTTGGTCGAGGTTTCCCCATTGCTCGAGGCGGAAATCGACGGTAAAGAATTAACAGAACACACCTGGATAAGCCCCCGAGATGCTTTAAAGAGATACGAAGAGGGGAATTTCTCGTTGGTTCTCCCCACGATTATGACGTTAAAAGAAATAAGTGCTTTTAGAAACATTGAAGAGCTTATGAGACACGCTCAAAGGAAGATTATACCCACCATCTTGACCAGAATATCCCACGTGAACGGCCGCCTCGTGGAAATAATGCCAGATGGGAAAATATTCAGCCCCCTTCGCTAGGGCGCTTTTTCACCCGCCATTAATTTTTCGGCCAGCTCTTCTCCCTTTTTCAGAAGACCGAGGACCTCTTCAGTGCTTAATCCCGCACCCTGGGCTATCTTAACAGCCTCTTCACAGGTTATGAGATCTTCCGGAGCATGAGCGTCTGTGTTTAGTATCAGCGATGCACCGTACAATTTTGCCAAACGAACCACATGACCGTTAGCGAGGCAATGACCCTTCCTGGTAGAAATTTCCAAAAAAACACCTCGCTGGGCTGCTAAAGCAACTTCTTCTTCAGTTATAAGCCCCGGGTGGGCCAGTATATGCACTCCCGCTTCAATTGCCGCCCTGTTTGTGCCCACAGGTACAGGTTCCACCAACGTTTCCCCGTGAACTAAAATGATCTGTGCACCCAGACGTCGGGCTTGTCCAACAAGCGAGTCTATCATTTCTGGGGGTACATGGGTGATCTCTATGCCACCAAGAATCGGCATGCCGTAAACCTTTGTCAACTTACTACAAATATGAACCACACGGGGGATTATGAAGTCTATATTAGACTCATCACCATGGTCAGTAATGGCAATAGCCCGATACCCTTTCGTTCTTGCTCTTTGTACGAGCTCAGAGGGGATAAGCTCTCCGTCACTGAAGATAGAATGGGTATGGAGATCGATCACCCTAGCTGTTCTCCTCAAATTCCTTGACTTTTGTCGTTGTACGTATCAGAGTTAAAATCAAATATCAACCCGCTTCTTAAGAAAACAATGATTTCTCGGCGAACATTTATCAGAAATCTGGGGAAAGGAATACTGATCATTGCGGGTTCAACCGTTCTACCCCTCAATCTCTTAGCGAGGGAAAGAAAACTCAACCTCGACACCGATGCTCCCCGGGCAAGATACTGGGTTTCCGTAGAAACAGCTTCAAGCTGCGCCGTGTGCCACGGCCCCGTACCGATGAGTGGCGGGGGATCATACCGCCATGAAAAGAACTTGATCCGCTGTTTACTCTGTGCCCAGGGATGCTTCATTAGGGCGGGAAAAAGAGGACGGTGTCGAGCAAGGATGAACGTAGACGGCGAATTAAGAAGCCTAGTTTACGGAAGACCTGTCGCCATTCATACTGACCCTATCGAAAAGAAACCTTTTTACCACTATTTACCAGGAGCAGCAGCTTTTTCTCTGGCCACTACCGGGTGTCCACTGAGTTGTCGCTTTTGTCAGAACTGGGAAATCTCGCAGGCCGCTCCGGAAGACCATCCCGTTCCATATACTCCGCCCGATGTTATCGTACACATGGCGCAAAAAAACAAAGCTCCTGTGATAGCGTTCACATACAACGAACCCACAGTGTTTACAGAGTACATGGTAGACATCGCCAAGGAAGCTAAAAAAAGAGGAATAAGATCCGTGCTTGTCACATGCGGATTTATGAATGAGGATCCACTTTCAGAACTCTGCTCCTGTCTTGACGCAATTAAGGTAGATCTCAAAGGATTCAGCGAGGATTTCTACCGAGAGGTATGCGGAGCGGAGCTCTATCCGGTTTTGAAAACGATAAAGTTCATTGCCAAAAAAAAAGTTCACTTGGAAATCGTAAATTTAGTTGTACCTACACTTAATGACTCAGAGAGCATGATAAGTGCATTGGCCGATTGGCTCTACAAGGAAGTTGGGCCAGATGTGCCTCTCCACTTCACTCGCTTTCATCCTGACTACCGCCTTTTAAATCTGCCTCCCACTCCCGTTGAAGTTCTGGAAAGAGCCCGCAAAATCGCCATGAAGAGAGGTCTACATTATGTATACGTGGGGAATGTCCCTGACCATCCTGCAAACTCAACCTATTGTCCGAACTGTGGCAAGATGGTAATATCCCGTACAGGCTTTTTTGTGAAGCAGATACACATTAAAAACGGAAAATGTGCCTTCTGCAATAGAAAAATTTCAGGTGTATGGGCTTAAAATGGTTTAAAAGCCCGATTATTCAAATCATCGTAATGCTAACCATCCTTCTTGGAGGTGTTATGGTAATAAATGCAGACAAAAAATCCAGCAAAGTTATTAGACCCTCCGCCGTTGACGGGAGGTTCTATCCTGGAAATAAAGTAACATTGAAAAAAACGGTGGAAATCCTGCTAGAAAGCGCGGTCAAATCCCCCGTAAAGGACCCGATTGCCATCGTTGCCCCCCATGCAGGCTACATTTATTCCGGGCAGATAGCTGCGGATGCCTTCAAACAGGTGGCAGGAAAAGATTATGATACCGTTATTATTCTGGGTACAAATCACACATCCGCTACATTAAAGGGTATTGCCCTTTATCCTGGTGATGGTTTTGAAACCCCACTAGGTACAGTTTGGATTGACCAGGAATTGGTGCACACGTTGCTAGAAAACTCACCTGACTGCGTCATGGATAGCAGCGCCCATGCTAAAGAACATTCCATCGAGGTGCAACTTCCTTTCATACAGGTACTTTTCCCAAACGCAAAGATCGTGCCGCTTGTAATTGGAAGACCATCTGTGGAATTATGCTCTCGTTTTGGTACATTCCTAGGGGAATTGCTAAAAGGGAAAAAAGTTCTGATTGTTGCAAGCTCCGATCTATCCCATTATCCTACTTACGATGTAGCCCGAAAGGTCGATAGCGATGTGTTGAACGCTATAATTACCTTGGATCCCGCAGTTCTGGATAAAACCATTCGCGAAATTCAAAGTCGCTCTATACCTGGTCTTCAAACCACCGCCTGTGGAGCAGCACCTATAATGGTAGCTCAGGCGGCCGCCCGCACACTTGGAGCACGGGGTGGATACGTTGTAAGCTATGCAAATTCCGGTGACAGTCCAGTTGGAGAAAGACACCGGGTAGTGGGTTATGGTGCTGTTGTTTTTACGCGAGAGGAAAAGAAAGAGACCTGGAAGGATAAGAAGGAAATTCCTTCGAATGGAGAATTACCTCTAACGATGGAAGATAAAAAGGCCCTTCTCTCACTAGCAAGAAACACAGTTACACAATTCCTCAACTTCCAGATTACGCCACTGGTGAGGGGTTTTTCCCGTGCAGCCAATCAGCGTCGGGGAGTTTTTGTAACCTTCAAGAAACACGGAGAACTCCGAGGTTGCATAGGTCATATGGAACCAGATGCACCCCTTGCATGGCAGGTTGGAGCTATGTCAATGCAAGCGGCCTTCAACGATCCCCGTTTTCCACCCATCTCGGCAAACGAATTGAAAGACACAGAAATAGAGATCTCCGTTCTTACCCCAGTTAAGCCCGTTTCGGGTCCTCAGGACATAGTTGTAGGTAGGGATGGTGTTCTCATTCGTAAGAAAGGAAGGAGTGCCGTATTCCTGCCACAGGTCGCTGTAGAACAGGGGTGGTCCAGAGAAGAGATGCTCAACCATCTCGCAATGAAAGCAGGTCTCTCACCGCATGACTGGCGGGAAGGATGTCAAATCTTCACCTTCCAAGCTATAGTGTTCTCAGAATCAGAGGTCCGAGAACACTGATTAAATGATTCTCGTCCTCTATGTTACAGGATTAGTAACCTTACTTTCCCAGGTTGTACTACTCCGGGAGTTAACAGTTACATTCTACGGAGTGGAGTTTATATATCTTGTTTCCATTGCCTTTTGGCTTCTCTGGGGCGGTATAGGGGCAACCCTCTCACGTCGGGTGCTTCTCCCCACCCCTGGAACTCTCCCCGCACTCCTTCTGGCATTTACCATTGTTCTGCCTGTGGTAATAGTATTTATTAGGGGTACTAGACCACTTCTAGGTATCGTGCCAGGTTCCTATATGCAACTCCACACACAGGTCATCGTAGCTGCGCTTTCCCTCTTACCAGTAGCGATCATTTCAGGACCCCTCTTCACAATCGCCACTCGAAACTACCTTGATGCAAGGAAGGAAAAGGTATCCATCGCCCGAGCGTACGCCATAGAATGCGCAGGTGGACTCACTGCGGGAATCCTAGCCACCATAACACTCTCACTAGGAATCCAGAATCTGCAATTGGGCATTATTTGCACACTTACCACCGCAGTTACAGGCACTTACGTGTCCTCGAAATCCCCTTTGAACCAAAAGTACCTTCCTATTTTCGTTCTTTTAACTGCTTCTACTCTAGGTTTGGCAACTTACACAACATCACTGGATTTCAAAATGACAAAATGGAATCATCCCAGGTTGCTCACCTCTCAGGACACTCCTTACGGACGGATCTCTGTTACGCAATACTTCTCTCAGCTCACCATCTTCGAAAATGATGCCCTAACCACTGACACAGAAACACCAGAAGGAGAAATCCCCATACATCTCAGTGCCCTTCAGCATCCCAATCCTAAACATGTTCTCCTACTCGGAGGCGGAACAAAGGGGTACCTGAAAGAGATCCTGAAACACAAACCGATACGCATAGATTATGTGGAACTGGACAAAAAGATGATGGATATCCTCATCCCTCTGTTGCCCGAGGACATCGCAAAATCCTTCGTAGATCCACGGGTCAAAATAACCTTCACTGATCCCCGCCGTTTCCTTAAATCAGCACAGCAATACGATCTTATCATAATAGGAATGCCCGAACCATCCTCAGGAAGCACCAACAGGTTTTACACTGAGGAATTCTTTCGTCTTTGTGCAGCATCGTTAAAAGAAAATGGCGTTCTGTCGCTGAGCCTACGGGGAGGAGAAAACTTCTGGACACCTCTTATGATGATGAAAATGCAAAGCATCATCGGTGCGCTCAGGAGCGTCTTTTCAGAGGTAGAAATTCTCCCAGGAACGGTCAATGTAATATTGGCATCTCCAACTCGGTTTCCCGCCACGTACGAAACTTTAATAACAAGGCTGCACGAGAGAAACATTAGGGGAAAGTTCCTAAACCCAGATTACATTAGGTACATTTATACCAACGATCGTTATGAAGCGGCAAAAAACATGTCCTATAGTTCAGCGATACCCATAAACAGAGATATTCAGCCAATATGTTACCGTTTTGCCCTCCTCGTTTGGCTTTCCAAATTCCTGCCGGAATTGAACAAAGAGTCTTTCATACCAGCTCTGGAGAAACATATAATCCTCTGGTTCACGTTAATTCTTATCCTGACCTCTGTACTTCCTTTATTCCTCGCCTTGAGGAGACTAGGATCGGTTCCCCTACTTATAGCGTTCTATTCAGGAATGATGAGTATGGTGATGGAAACGATCCTTCTACTGTACTATCAGGTAAAGGCAGGCGTACTATTCCGAGATGTGGGATTGCTGCTCACTTCCTTCATGGGAGGACTAACTTTTGGTGCTTGGGCAGGAGAAAATTTAAGAGAAAAACACCACATTATAGTTCTCCTCCTCTTGAATCCCGTATTCTTAATCGGGACCCATATATTTATCTACACAGGAGTAGAACCTGAAATTATAACCACACTGGTTCTCCTGGGAACGGGAGGATTTTTCTCGGGTATACTCTTTGCTTTAGCAAGCACAATGACAAAAAAGAATGGAAGAGAAGCCGTATTTGGTCTGTACGGCACCGATCTCCTAGGTGGATGTGTGGGATCCATCCTGTGCTGCGCTTTTCTAATTCCCTTCCTTGGCCTGGACACAACCATGCTTTACCTGATACTACTCTCCCTCTTTCCCCTGACAGCAGTAACGCTGAGGAAAGAGGTTGAACGCAGTAGAGGTAGCCCTATGTGACGTCTTCTTGTTTCTCCCAGAAACCTTACAGCCTCCCTAATCGTTGGGGGTCCCCGACGACCATCACCTTGAACCTCGATGAGGTGAGAACCCCCAAGGTGAAGAGTATGTTTACCAAACCGATCATTCACACAATCCACAACCTCGTAAATTTTTCTGATCCGCTCTGCCCGCAGAGGATCCTCGAACAAATCGTACTGTATCGGCGTGTCCGGTAAAAGTTCCGAAAGGATAACACCCGTAGCCCTATAAAGGGTGTTTATCTGGTAAACTTCTTCAAAATTCTGACGTAGGAGATCCACGAGCTCTAGAGGTAAATTAGAGGGGCGAGGCAGACGGATCTCTCGGACAGAGTACGTAGTATCCTGTTTCTTCAGGTAAAAAACAAGCTTCCGGGGAACTAAATCAAAACGGCGGGCCTTCATACATGCCGACTCTAAATTACGGAGCAAATGAGCAAATATGTACTCCCGGTCTGTAGTAGGAGGGGCAAAGGTCTTCGTTTTGCTGATGGAAACACGAGTATCCCTCACCCCGTAAGAAACAGGATAGACAGACTCTCCTCGGATCTCCCTCCAAATTTCGACACCAGGTTTGGCAAGACACCTCTTTACTACCGCTTCTGGAAGTTGGGCAAAATCCAGAGCTGTAAGCACACCTATTTTGTTCAGATAATCCGCCGTTGCTGGACCTATACCCCAGAGATCCCCTACGGGGATGTCCTTCAAATAAAACGCTATTTCCCTTCCCTCTATTACCGTGAAACCATCGGGCTTATGATACCTGGAAGCCAACTTGGCTAGTACCTTAGTGATACTAAGTCCCACGGAAACAGTAATCCCCAGCTCCCGGAATATATCTTCCTTCATTTTCTTAGCAATCTCCTCATAAGAGGACCTGAAAAGACTTCTTAACCCGGTGATATCGGCAAAGGCCTCGTCGATGGAATACTCCTCAACCTGTGGTGTAAAACGCCTAAGTATAGCAAACATCCTCCGGGAAAAGAGACTGTAAGTCTCATAGTCAGAGGGGAGAACAACCAGTTGGGGACATATCCTTCTGGCATCCCTTAAGGACAACCCCCTTTTTATACCCATTCTCTTGGCCACATAATTCGCACAGGCTACAATGCCCCTCTCTCCTCCTGTTACCAGAGGTCTTCCCCTCAACATCGGATGAAGGGCCTCCTCACAAGAAGTGAAAAAGGCATCTCCATCTACGTGAACAATCGCCAGAGGCCAGGCACTAAGGGAAAATACCCTATCCACCCCATACATAACATCTCACCACCTTCCACCCATCCCATTTTAATAGAACGAAAGTTCTAATGTCAAGTAATAAAATTAATTAAAATTATTTTCAGCGGATTTAAACTTTCTTTTAAAAAATTTTTTTATTCCCTCCGGAATCCTCGGCCTTCTTCCATTTTTTTCTAGTGTTTTCAATTACTTACAAACTTTTCAAATCTTATGACGGGCTGGCACGTCTTTTTCATTGTAGTTAGGTCAAAGGCAGAAAAAAGAGAAAAAAATAAAGGAGGATAAAGATCATGAAAAAGGCGATAGGAACATTGGTTGTGGCAGTGGCGGTGGTTTTGATGACGGCCACTTTTGGGTTTGCGGAGTATATGGTGGCTGGTGTTGGTGATTTCCCCTATTTTCAACTTGGTTGTCTCATTGTGGGTGGTTTGATCATTACGTCACTCAAGCACAAGTATGAGAAGATGTACACCAGTGAGGCTGTTGGTGCTTTCGCCCTTTACACACTTCTCATCTCTCTATTCACCAACCCCGTCATCGAAGGTATCAAAAACCTAGTGGGTTGAGCATTTAGAAAGGAGCAGTGACATGACTGCCCAATATACTAAAGTACAGGATGTCCGAAGAAATTCGTCAGTGCTGATGCTGAGTGCGTGGGGTTTTGTGATTGTCCTCGCATCCCTCTCCTTCATGTACGTGGGTTATCTTATCGATGAATGGATGGGAACGGCACCTAATTTCATGTTTGGTTTATTCTTTCTGGCGGTTGTAACCTCAATAGGTCGTCTTTATCAGGAGGCGTGGAAAAAGAAAAATAACGTTTGATTTAAGGTGCCTGCTGAACGGTAGAACCCTGGATGTGCAGTATCCAGGGTTTTTTTACTTAATCATTCGTAATTTCCGTATTGACAGCTAATCATGATTTTTATTAATAATTTATACAATATGGTGAGCGTAATTTCAAAGGTGTATAAGTGTAAGTTGGTTTTTTTGTATTTTAGAGGAGTTGATACGTACCCATGAGCTTTCGTGGGACCTGAAGGTTGAAATGTGGGTTTGCTGGGCCGTGGGTAACAAGTTGGTGCTCACGGTTTTTTTATTCTGTGATTGACGGTCTGAGGGGGTGTTATTAAATTAACACTGAAAGGAGGGGGAACTTGATAAGTACTTTTCTTAGAGCCACAGGGAGTTACCTGCCAGAAAAGGTTGTGAGAAACGCAGATTTGGGTTCTCTGTCACTTGAAGCTCAGGAGTTGATTTACAAGAAAACTGGTATTGTTGAGCGTCGGCACGCGCATGACAACGAGTATACTTCTGACTTGGCTATTAAGGCGGCAAGCAGGTGTCTTGAAAGAGCAAGAATCGATCCCACCGATATAGATGGAATTGTTCTTGCGACATCATCTCCCGATCGCATGCAGCCCGCCACGGCAACGAGGGTTCAGGCTGAGCTCGGAGCTTGGAGGGCGTTTGCTTTTGATATAAATTCTGTCTGCTCCGGTAGTACGTATGGTATTGCTTTATGCGATGCGTTCATTCGTTCCGGTATGTATAGGAGGATTCTGTTAGTTGGTGCAGAGGTCTACTCTCGTATTTTAAACAAGCAGGATATGAGTACTTATCCCTTTTTCGGGGACGGTGCTGGAGCTCTTCTATTCGAGGCTGGGGATATGGGTGCAGGTGTTATCCATTCATGTCTAGCTACAGATGGTAAGGGGTCAGAGGTGATTACGGTTCCTAGTGGTGGTACGATGTTGCCCTATGATAAAATGACCTCCCCAAAACAAGCTTATTTCCGCATGCGGGGTGCAGAAGTGCTTACGTTTTCTCTTGATAAAGGACCTAAGATAATAAGGCGTCTTCTTGAAGAGACAGGAGTTAGTATGCGGCATGTACGGTGGTTTATCTGCCATCAGGCGAATATAAATATAATAAGAGGTATAGCTCGGGAGTTGTCGTTGCCGGAGGATCGTTTCTACGTGAATCTTGACCGTTATGGAAACACAGCAGGTGCTTCAGTGTTGATAGCTCTTGACGAAGTAGTAAGTAATGGTCTCGTTGAGAAGGGGGATCTTGTAGTAACCGTTGCATTTGGAGGAGGACTGTCATGGGGTGCTAATCTTATTCGCATCTAAAAAGGAGGTACAACCATGGATGCTGTTATAAAAAAAATTATAGAAGGTATTAGGGAGATATTCTTGGAGCTGGGGGACCAACCACTAACAGCGGAGACAAGATTGGGGGATATTCCTGGATTCGATTCCATGGCGGCGGTTAACCTACAGACCTTCCTTGAAGAGACTTTTAAAGTAAGTGTATTTCTCGAGATTCTAAATGAAGAGACAACAATTGAAGAAGTTGCCCTTTATATAACCGATCCTCAGAAAATGGTCCAAGCTGTAAGGAGAGGTTAAAAAAATGGATCCTTTGGGGGTAGTGTCAACCTTTCAGAAGGTACAAGAGTCCTGGGTTGAGCGTTCGGAAGAATTTCAGGAATTGTGGATTTCTTTGCTTGATGCTCTTCAGAGTGCCGTGCTCGAAGAGATGAATAGAATTTTACAGACAAAAGAAGGTGTTGAATCCATAGATACCCGAGATTCTGTGATAAATACGGTCAAGAATTATGCATCTTTTGCTAGGCGTTTGCATACGATTTTGGGGAACTGGCTGAGAGATCTCATAGAAAAGGCTAAAGATTTAAACGAGCATGATCGGATGCGGGCTTATTTCTGGGCCAGGCAGATAATGAGCGCCCTCAATCCATCCAACTATTTCTGGACAAATCCTTTTGCTGTACAGAAGTTTATTGACAGCGGTGGAAAGAGTTTCTTGATTGGTATGGGAAACTGGTTTGAAGACTTGTTCGAGGGAGAGTTTCTCAGCCGATTGGTGGATAATAAAGCTTTCGAGGTGGGGCGGAATATAGCTACTACGCCTGGAAAGGTTATATACAGGAACCGTCTTATGGAGCTAATTCAGTACGCATGCTCTACTGAAAAGGTTTATGAGTATCCCATAGTCTTTATTCCTCCTTGGATCAACAAGTATTACATATTGGACCTCACCCCGGAAACCAGCATGGTTCGGTACTTGCGTGATCAGGGATTCACAGTTTTCACCATCAGCTGGCGCAACCCCAATGAAACCATGAAGGATGTTACATTCGATGATTACATGATTGAAGGTGCTTTAAGGGCTATCCAGATCAGCCATGAGGTATGTAGAACGAAAAGAGTTCATGCTGTGGGATACTGCATTGGAGGCACCGCACTTGCTGCACTTATGGCTTGGTTGAACAGAGAGAGGCGAAAGTCTGGAACCGGTGCAGTGGCAACGTGGACCCTTTTCTCTACTTTGGTTGATTTTTCAGAGCCTGGTGAGATCGGGGTGTTTATCAATAAAAATTCTGTGGAATTTCTGGAGAGTATACTGAGGAGTACAGGATATCTGGACAAAAGATACATTGACCTTACATTTCGTCTTCTTGGAGCAGATAATCTTATATGGAGAAACGTTATTCACAACTATCTATACGGTGGCACACCGCCACGTTCGGAGATGCTATACTGGAACACAGATGGTACCAATCTTCCTGCAGCGATGTGTTCCTTTTACTTAAAGGAGTTTTACATGAACAATAGGTTGGTGGAAAAGAATGGTGTTACTTTAGCCGGTTATCCCATTGATCTTGGGCTTATATCCCAGCCCCTTTACTGTGTAGGTACCCACTTGGATCATATCTGTCCCTGGAAGGGGACGTTTAAGACGGTGAATCATGTTTCGTGCGATGTGCGATACGTCCTCTCCAGTGAAGGTCATATTTCAGGCATTATAAATCCGCCTTCGGCGTTTTCCCGGCGGAGATACTGGGCGGGGAAAGCCAGTCGAGGGGAAACACCTGATGAGTGGTTAGCTCGGCAAGAGGTTTGTCAGGGATCTTGGTGGCCCGATTGGGTTTCCTGGTTGACAAAGGGAGATCGAAGAAGTACGAAAGCGCGCCTGGTGGGGAACGAAAAATACCCCCCATTAGAAGAGGCACCGGGGCTTTACGTCCGGGAGAGGTAATTTATGGGAAAGGTTGCCTTCGTTTTTCCAGGGCAGGGCTCCCAGTTTGTGGGAATGGGGGCTGATATTTATCAAACTTACAGCGAAACCCGGGAAGTTTTCAAAAAGGCAAGTGAAGTACTCGGTTTTGATATGGAGTCTCTATGTTTTAAGGGGCCTGAGGATGTACTGGCGAGTACCTTTTACACCCAGGTGGCTGTTTTGACTTTAGAATTGGGAGCTTTGGAGGCTTTGAGATCAGAGACATCGTTTGTGCCTCATTACCTGGCGGGTCACAGTTTGGGGGAATACGCAGCTATTTATGCTTCGGGGGCTCTAAGTCTCCCGGATGTTCTATATATAGTTAAGCTGAGAGCACTCCGACACCAGGAGGCAGTTCCCGAGGGGGTCGGGGCTATGGCCGCGGTTATCGGCCTAGAGGAAAATGTGGTGAAGGAGGTTTGTGAAAGAGCGTGCGCTACTGGTTATGAGGTGGTGGACGTAGCCAACATAAATGCACCCAATCAGGTGGTGGTATCCGGACACAGAGGTTTAGTAGATCGGGTGGTAAATGAGTTAAGTGAAAGAGGGGCGAAAAAATGGGTGTTACTCCCCATAAGTGTCCCCTGTCATTCCCGTTTGCTGGTACGAGCTGCCTTAGATTTTTATAAAGATCTCTCCGGGATACAATTTGGCGAATTCAAGATACCCGTTCTTCCCAATTATGATCCTTGGAAGTTCCATACACGGGAAACTGCTGTAGAACTTCTTTGGCGTCAGATGGTTTCTCCTGTGAGGTGGAAAGAAACGGTTGAACGTTTAGTTGAGCTTGGAGTCGATACGGTGGTTGAAATTGGACCTAGGAGAGTCCTCGGTGGGTTGATAAAGGCCATCGATCGACGTGTAAATGTGCTCTTTGCAGGTGACGTTTCTTCCTTAAGGGGCACCGCCCGGTATTTGAATTCCCTTTGATAAAAAAAGTGGATATTTTTTTTGTCCCGGTGTTATCAATGGTCATAATTTTAGGAGGAAAAATGCATGAGGAGACGTAATTCTTTACTATTTCTGTTTATAATTCTTTGGGGCATTCTCATATTTATAGGACCATACAGTGATAGCGGTGTTTCTGCTGCTATCGAAAGGGGGATATATAAAGAACTGAAAACATTCACCGAGGTGCTCGATATTGTGCAGAAGAACTATATAGAACCTGTTAAGGTCCAGGATCTCATTCGCGGAGCCATAACTGGAATGATAAAGTCCTTGGATCCACACAGCAGTTATATGACGGCGGATATGTACAAGGAATTGAAATTGGAAACGGAAGGAACCTTTGGGGGTGTAGGTATCGAGATCACTATTCACAGGGGAGTTCTGACGGTAGTTTCTCCAATTGAGGACACACCGGCGTATATGGCGGGTATAAAGGCGGGTGATCAGATCATAATGATTAACGATGAACCCACAAAAGATATGAGCATAGTGGATGCTGTAAAGAGGATCCGTGGCCCGAAGGGGACAAAGGTTAAGCTCTCCATTCTGAGGGAAGGTGAAACGAGATTGAAAGAATTTGTCATAACGAGGGCAATAATAAAAGTTGCGAGTGTTAAGCATAAGCTTGTTGATGAAGGTATTGGTTATATTCGCGTTTCTTCTTTTCAGGAAAGGACTACAGAAGATCTTTTGAAAGCCCTTGGGGAATTAAATGGAAAGACTCATTTATTGAAAGGTATTGTTTTGGATCTTCGTAATAACCCGGGAGGGTTGTTCGAACAGGCAGTTTCTGTGTCTGATGCATTCCTTAAATCTGGAGTTATTGTTTATACACGGGGAAGGACAAAGGGTATGGAAAAGAGAGAGGTCGCGAGAGATGATGGTTCAGAGCCATCTTGTCCCATGGTGGTTCTCGTTAATGAAGGAACGGCAAGTGCAGCGGAGATAGTGGCTGGTGCCCTTCAGGATCATGGTAGGGCTCTGCTTCTTGGTACACAAACGTTCGGTAAAGGATCTGTCCAGACAGTGATACCTCTAGAAAACGGTGATGCTCTGAAACTCACCACCGCCCGGTATTTCACACCCAAGGGTCGCTCCATTCAGGCTGAGGGTATTACACCCGACATAATTGTGAAGTACCAACGCTCACCCGATGAAGAGGATGGGGATGAGTATATCGTTAGAGAAAAGGATCTCCGTGGTCACATTCCTTCCACACAAGAAAAAGAAAATGGGACTGTTGTTGATAAAGGTAAAGCTCCCAAGGTTCCCATCAGGATCCCTGGGGAGAACGACAAAAGAAAGGATGTGTTTAAGAAGAGGGAATTTGGTGATGTCAACAGAGATAACCAATTACGGGCTGCAGTGGACATATTGAAGAGTTGGGAGATATTTAAAAAACAGACGAAGCGTGAAGGTTAGACGTCTTAAGTGAGCAGCAGAAAGAGGCGGGAGAGGCGTTGGTGGTTCCTTTCCTTTCTGGTGTTTTTGGTATGTGTTTCACTTGTGGTAAAAAAGTGGTACGGATGGTACGAGAGATCCATATACCGTCGCGAGAGATCCCCTATTTCACCACAGTCTTCACAACCCAGTAAAAAGCATTTACTGGAAAGATCTTCACCAGAGAGAGAAGTGGCAATTGTAATTGATGATGTCGGTGGCGATTTGTTTATAGTCAAAGAGCTACTTGCCGTTGACGCACCACTTACGTTCGCTGTTCTTCCTGATTCTTCTCGCGCTAGAGAAGTTGCCTCAATCATCCATCAAGCAGGTCGTGAGGTTATACTCCATTTGCCCATGGAACCGGAGGACCCGGGGAAGCGATCAAAAGGAATGCTTTTGTCATCGATGGTCGAAGATGAGTTACGTCAGTTACTGGATGAGGCACTGAAGGCAGTTCCCTTTGTTTCTGGAGTAAATAACCATATGGGCTCTTCATTCATGCAGAATGAGGATAAAGTGGAGATTGTTCTCAAAGAGTTGAAAAAAAGGGGGCTTTTCTTTGTGGACAGTTTAACTACACCGAACAGTACAGGTATGACAGTTGCACGTGAGTTGGACTTGCCATTCGCATCCCGCACGATGTTTATTGATAATTTAATGGAAACACCGGAGCTTTTAGTTGACGGTCTATCACGGAAAAAGGGACCTCATATCCTGTTTGGTCATCCTTACAGATGTACTGTGGAGGGAATGGATAAACTAGTTGCTTTGCTAAGAGAGAGGGGTTTTGTTATAGTTTCTGTGTCAAATATTGTGAAATGGAGAAGCAATGAGCATCGGGAGAAGTAAGATAATAGTTGTTTCACTGGTTTGCTTTTTTATGGTGAGCGCTTGTCGATTTTTGGTATCAGAGGATTCTAAGAGAAGTGAACTTTATTTGCCGTCTGCTGAGGCGATGTATCATTATTCCCTGGGAATTCTCCATGGGCTTAATGGTGAGCATGAAGAAGCTATAAGGGAACTAGAAGAAGCTTTGAAACTTGATCCTGAATCGTCGCAGATTGTTGTGGATATGGCTATGGCGTATGTGGAGAAAGGTAAGGTGGATAAAGCGAAGGAGATATGTGAGCAATTTATTCAGAAAAACGATGGCTCTTCTGATCTGCATATGATGCTTGGGGGGATTTACCTGAACTCCCGGGAGTTTACGAAAGCTGAAGGTCATTATAAAAGAGTAGTTGACCTCGATCCACAAAACAGAAATGCCTTCTTTTACCTCGGTTTAGTCTATATGGAATTACAGAAAAATGAGGATGCCCTTGGTGCATTTGATAGACTTCTCGCGTTTGATGCGGAAGATCTCATGGGTAACTATTATAAAGCGCGGGTTCTCATGAATGCAAAAAGATGGAAAGAAGCCGAGGATGGTTTCAAAAAAGTCCTTTCCATAAAACCCGATTTTGATGCTGCACTTATCGATCTTGCCCTGCTTTACGAAAAGTTGGGAAGACTTGATGAAGCTGTAGGTGTGTTAAAAGAATTTCTACGATTGCATCCTTTGAATGTCCAGGCACGATTGAAACTGTCTGAATTTTACATGAAAGCTAAAAAATACGATGAGGCTGAGAAGGAGCTCCAGAGGATAACAAAGTTAAGGGGGTTCAATCGGGAAGCTATGTTGAACCTTGGGTTTTTATATTTGGAGACAAAGCGCTATGAGAAAGCAGAGGAAATAATTTCTGAACTTGCCCGTCTGTATTCTGGGGATCATCGGATAACATATTTTCTAGCTCTTATCTACGAAGAGCGAGGGAATTTCAAAGCTGCCAAAGAACAGTTGAAGAAGATTCCATCTGATTCCGAAGTCTACATAAGTGCACTTATCAGGATGGCTGTTGTACTGAAGAAGGAAGGGGTTATGGATGAGGCTATTTCATTGATAGAGAGGAGTCTTGGCGAAAGGAAAGATGAGAATCTCTATCTTTTTCTCTCTTCTCTATATGAGGAGAAGAATGATTACTCAGGGGCCTGTAGAGTGCTTGCAGAAGGGATAAAGCTTTTTCCAAGAAGTGTGGATCTTTACTATGCTTTGGGATCTCTTTATGAGAAGGTGGGTCGGTGGGAAGACGGGGTAGCGCAGATGAAGAAAATTCTGGAAATCGATCCGGATCACGCCGATGCATTGAATTTCATAGGTTACAGCTACGCCGACCGCGGTCTACATCTTGAGGAGGCGGAAAAGCTGATTTCCCGTGCCCTTAAACTTAAACCTGGCAACGGTTACATCATGGATAGTATGGGCTGGGTGTACTTTCGTCAGAACCGTCTTGAGGAGGCCCTTGTTTACCTTAAACAAGCTGCGTCTCTGCTGCCTGAGGATGGAACAATAGCTGAACATCTTGGAGACGTGTTGGTACGGATGGGTCGTTTTAAGGAGGCAGAGGAAGTATATCGACGAGCCCTTATGCTAAACCCCCATAATGAGGGTTTAAAGAAGAAAATTGATGCGCTTAAAGAAAAATGAGTTTTATCACAAGGGCTTTGCACTTTTCGTTATTATTGGTAATCTTCTGTTTAGTTTCGATGGGTTGTGTTCATCGTGAGGCTTATCCGATTAAACCTCAGTGTTCACCTGTTCCTGCGGAATTAACTACTCCCATTCCAAGTCCACTGAAGGGTATTGCTATTTGTGAGGTCTCTCTGAAGGGCATAAGGATTCCCTTTCATTTGGCTGTCCTTTTGAAACAGCCGGCTAGTATGCGGATAGAGATGTTACCCTTGATTGGTCCTCCTGATCTCATTCTTGCTGTGAAGGACGAGGAAGAACAGCTATACCTACCCCTAAAGGGGGTGTTTTATGTGTCAAAGGGAACGATCGTGTCGCGACTCATTGGTTTTCCCATTTCAAAGGATGAGCTTGTGGCGTATCTCACTGGTAGGGTGCCTGGTTACCTTAGCAGTTACTGTGTCAAAGAAGAAATCTCTGATGAGGGCATACTTTACGATGTTCTAACTGAGAGGGACGATCTTCATTTCTCTTTCTGGAGAGATAAGAAAAGCAAATTTCTTACAGGGTTGGTGCGGTACGACGGAGAAAAACGTCCTCTTTATGTTGTGACCTTCTCTGATTTTAGATCTCTTGGGTCTTATGTAATACCTTTTACTGTTTCTGTGAGCGACCGAAGGGGTCGACTGTTTAAACTAAGCTACGAGGAGTTAGAATGGGTGCACAATGACGTCGATGATGCCTTTATCATGAAGATACCTTCGGGAGTAAATCCGATTGAAGTTGAAGATGGGAACTTGCCTATACCCACTGATTTTGGAGAGCTAATGCATCTCGAGTAATTTACTCCGGGCTATCTTTGCTGGGTTGGTGTTGGGGAAATCCTTTATGATTGTTTGTAGAACTGCTCTTGCGCTTGTGTTGTCTCCAAGACGTATAAAGCATAGGCCCTGTTTCAAAAGGGCATGTGGAACTTTATTGCTTTTTGGAAAATCCCTGACGACCTTGTCGTACTCCAAAATGGCCTTTTCGAACTGCTGAGTGTAGTAGTAACACTCACCGAGCCAGAACTGGGCATTCGCGGAGTAATCAGATTTTGGGTATTTTTCCAGAAAGCGTTGAAACTCCGAAAGGGCCTCTTCATAACGGCCGGCCTTGAATTTTTCGAGAGCAGCTAAATATAGCGATTCTTTGGTTGTGGAGACTGTTCCGTTTTGTTTGCTTTTGTTCTCTAAGTGAGCTGTTTCTTTTTTTCCAATGTCTAGGTATTTTTCTATGAAGTTGATTTTAAAGTTGATATTCTCAATTCGTTCCCGCAATTCTTTAAGTTCACCTGTTTTTCCCTGAATGTTCGCCACGTTTTTCTGTAAAGACTCTATTTGGCCTCTTATCTGTTGTATCTGTTCCCGTATCTCGGTAAGATCGGCCCGGAGGTCAGCGGAACTCTTTCTTAACCCTGCCATTGTTTCATTTAGTTTTCCCGTTTCACTTTGAAGTTTTGCCATTTCTGACCCCATAGAGTGCAGCTTTCCTTCCAGGCCGTCTATCCGTACATTTGCCTCGGTCTTCAGTCTGTCTATATCCCCAGAAGTAGCACAGCCTGAAATGAACAAGAGAATAACACCCCAAAGAGCCGCCTTTTTCATTTTCTTCTCAACTATCGTTATTTGATTACGAAGTGTGCACGGCGATTTTTGGCCCATGCTTCTTCACAATGGCGAGGGTCAAGAGGTCTTTCCTCTCCATAGCTTATTGTCTCGATGCGGTCAGCGCTAATTCCAAGCTCAATTAAGTATTTTTTAGTTTCGTTTGCTCTCTTCTCACCCAGTGCAAGGTTGTACTCGTTAGTTCCCCTCTCGTCGCAGTGACCTTCGATGAGGATACGAACCTCGGGGTTTTTCATTAGCCATTCAGCATGTTCCTTGAGGATCTCCCTTGCATCGGGGCGGATGTTGTACTTGTCGAAGTCAAAATTGATATCCCTGAGTTCCACCTTTGCCACAGGTTTGGCCTCAGTAGAAACGGCTTTTTTCTCCTCTGTGATGGGGGACTCTTTGACTGCGGGAGCTTCTTTTGCCACTTCTTTCTTCTCCATTAGGGGTTCTAAAGCAGGCGTTTTTGCTTTTTCCTCAACCACAGCTTTTGGCTTTGGTGTCTCAGATACGGATTCTTTTTTGGGTTCAACTGCTTTTTGTTCCGGCACCTCTGTAACAGCGCTTTTCTTTGCGCAACTGGACAACATCAGAAAGAGAACCATAATGAAAACCATACCTAGGTTCCATCTGCCCTTTTTTCTGTTCAACATGCTGATTTCCTCCTTTTATTTGGTTTTTTATAAACCGATTCAATCAACGTTTATATGATTAAACACACAATTATCTTTTACGTCAACCACAAATAGAAGACATCCCTGCTGTTAATGAGTAATGAACGGTGACCATGACGGACTTTCACCTGCTGTAATCCGACGGTAGAAGCTACCATTTCTGCTTATGATGGCAATGACGGGACCATTGGGTGTTTTTTCCACGCAAACCAGGTATCGACCGTCGGGAGACCAGGACGGATGTTCATGGGGGTTTCCATCTGTCAACTGGACGTTGGTTTCACCATCAGTACTGATTAGGAAGATTTGAAAGTTACCTCCACTCCTCCCCACATAAGCGATCGTGTTTCCACTGGGAGACCATGCAGGTGACGTATTGTAGTCCCCTTCGTATGTGAGACGGCGGACATTTTGGCCATGGTGGTCCATGGTGTATATCTGAGGCGATCCGGATCTGTTTGAAACGAATGCTATCCATTTCCCATCGGGCGACCAAACAGGAGATACATCTATAGCTGGATCATATGTAAGGCGGGTTAGTGTCCCTGAGGTTAAGTCGAAATTACAGATTTCTTGGTTGCCTTCGAAACTCACAGATAGAAGGAGACTTTTTCCGTTGGGGGCCCAGGAACCGGGTAGCTTAAGTCCAGGAGGAAGCGGAATTTTGCGCAGAGAATTGTTTTTCAATTCCTTAACGTACACTTCGGGGTTTCCACCATGATAGGACGTAAAGGCAAGATAACGACCGTCTGTGGACCAGCGAGGGGAAAGGGTCAGAGATTTGAGGTCTGTAATCCTCTTAATACCCTGACCGTGGAAAGGTATGGTGTAAATCTCCGTTTCTCCATCTCTTCTGAGGATAAATGCGATTGTAGTGAAAAATATCCTGCCGTCTCCTGTGAGTGTCTGTAGGATTTCGGAGGCTAAATTCTGAGCTATTGGTACCGCATCCATCGTACCAATTGTTATCGTCTTTTGTAGAATTTTTTCTCCTTTCACCACATCGTGAAGCTCCATCTCCACTTTAAACACTTTTCCATGGATGTCCAGACGACCAGCGGTGATGTAATCGGCACCAATGGTTCTCCAGTCTTCATAAATTATTCCTGCGTTTTTTGTGGGGTCACTTAGAAAGGCTTTACGGGGTATAATGTGAAAGTATCCTGTGAGTTCGAGGAAAGAAGACAGGGTTTCTGAAAGCGAGCGTGAGAAACTTTCCGAGTCTGGTGTTTTAGTGTTACTTGAAAAAGATGTTATGGCTATGGGGATCTTTGAGAATTCCGGGGAATCAATGTCGATCATAACCCTGGCGAGAGTAATTTTGAAGCATAGAAGTACGAGCACGATAGCAGTAATGATTCTTTTAAGCATCATTTGTAGTTCCTTGCCATGCTGTCGTGGAAACGTATACCCACATCAAGGTAGTCTCCTTCGTACCACTCAGGAAGTGGAGGGAAAGGACTAGCCTTGTGTACAGCTCTAATTGTGGTTCTGTCATAAACCTCGTCACCGGAACTTTTTTCTATTTTTACCTGTGTTACGGTGCCATCTTTTAGGATTCTCGCATGAACAATGGTTTCCCTTGGAATTGTCCTTGTGCTGAGTTCAGGTAGTGTCCAAGCATTTTTTATACGTTTCCATATGATTTCAAGGTATGGGTTGAAACGCTCATCTGCCCATTCTTTTCCCGTTATTGCTGGGGTCACACTTTGGGGTGGTGTCAGGTATGTCCTCCGGCGAAGGTCTTCTAAGGTTTTTTTAAGAACATTTTCATGTTCTCTTGAGTCAAATTTGAAATTTTTTGTCAACTTTTCTTCTTTTCGTAAAACGAGTTCTCTTCCCGTTCGGGAAGAAAGTGATCCATGTGACAAAAAGGATGCCTGTTCGTCTCTTATAGAGGCAGGTTCACTTACGAGATCGACGGTGTATATGGGACCAAAGGTCATGCGGGGCTTCGCTGTTAAGGGGACTAAACTGAGAAAAACAAAGCATAGCACATGGATGCACAGTGATACAATGAGAGTTCCAAAGAATCCCTTCTGGCCTTCGCCTCTGTCTGGAATGAACGTCATTACCTTAGGGTCTCGTTTCCGGTGGTTCGGTGATCATACCTAGCCGGTCCACCCCTGCTTTCTTCAGTTCCCCCATGACCTCTACTACATAACCATAAGGGACCGTTTTATCCGCCCTTAGATATACTTCTCTGTCCAATCTGTGGCTTAGTATGGTTTCCATTTTTGCTCGGAGCTCGTTATACGGGATGTAGTTTTTGTTGATGAAAATCTCGCGGTTGCTGTTTATAGTGAGGACAAGTTTTTCCTCTGTAACGTCTATACTTCTGGATTGCACGCGTGGGAGGTTGACGTCTATTCCCATCTGTAACATTGGCGCCGTAACCATGAAAATTATAAGCAGAACGAGGACAACGTCCACAAGGGGTGTAACGTTAATCTCCGACATTAGTCTATGAGATGTGGAGTTATTTCTGAGTCTCTTCATATTTTCAGGAGATTACGCTGGATAACGTTTACTAGTTCCGCTCCAAAAGATTCCATTTCCTGGTTGAACACCCTTATTTTACTGAGGTAGTAGTTATAGAATATAACCGCCGGTATTGCCGCTGCCAGTCCTGCTGCTGTGGCTATTAAAGCTTCAGAAATACCAGGTGCCACTACTGCAAGGGTAGCGGATCCACGGATGCCAATGCCCTTGAAAGTGTCCATTATCCCCCAAACAGTTCCGAAGAGCCCGATGAAAGGACAGGCGTTTCCCGTTGTCGCCAGGAATCCGAGGAGACTTTCCAGTTTTGATGTTTCCATTCCTATGGCCTGACTTATTGCTCTTTCCACATTATCTATCCCTTTAAAAACCGGTATTGCGTCAATGTTTTGGGGGTTTCCTTTTACACTTTGTGGATCCCTTGGTTGTTGGCTAATCTTTACAAGTTCCGAGTAACCTGACCTGAAAACTCCAGCCAAAGTGGAATTTTTCAGATTTTTTGTGTTTGAGAAGATCTCTGCGAGCCTTTGACCTTTGAGATATACATCTGAAAAAGCGTTATTCTCCGCTTTGATACGTCGGAAAGTAACGAATTTCATCATTATTATAGCCCAGGAAACCACGGAAAAACCTAGTAGTATTATGAGGACAAGTTGCACTACTATCCCCGCCTCGAGGATCATGTTCAGCAATGTGCCTTGGAAATGTCCACCGAATCCAGCAAGAGAAATTTCTGTCCACTCAGTCACTGTTAAACTCCTTTTTAAAAGTAGTTTTCTAAATTAAAAAGAGGAAGCTGTCAACGCCTCCATATCTCTCTATAGCAATTCTGGAGGAAAGGCTACAACTTCCTCTATTGTTCTTGCCCCTGTAAACAGCATGACCAAACGATCCACCCCGAGAGCAGCACCTGCTGATGCTGGCATGGCTGACAAATCCCGTAAGAAGGTTTCAGGCATAGGTAGAGGATGTTTCCCTAAGTGGCGACGTTTGTTTTCACAGATAATAAAACGTTTTTTTTGTTCTAAAGGATCGGTAAGTTCTGTCATTCCGTTCACAAGTTCTAAACCGGCGATGTACAGTTCGAATCGTTCACAGCAGAGGGGATCGTTTTCTTTTGCTTTGGCGAGTGGTGCGGTAAAGAGGGGATAGTCATAGAGAAAGACCGGTTTACTTTTCGTGATGTTTGGTTCTATAAATTCCAGCAGAACTTCATCAAATGTTTCAGAATTTATGGCCTCCTCAAGTGTTAAAGGAGCAAACATCTGGAAGGCTTCTCTTAAAGATAAGCGGTCCCAGGGTGGTATGAGGTTTATTCTTTCCCCTCCAAAAGAGAGTTCCTCGCCAAGACACAGGCGATCTGCTATATGAATGATCAATCTCTCACATTCTTCCATGAGGTGTTTGTAGTTACCTTGTTCCTGGTACCACTCGAGCATTGTGAATTCTGGAAGATGAAATTGCCCCCTTTCTCCGTCCCGAAAGCAGTGACAGATTTGGTATATGCGATGTAATCCACCGGCGAGAAGGCGTTTCATGTTTAGCTCAGGTGATGTCTGGAGGTACCACGAACGGGAAGGCACAGGATCGATGTGAATTTCGGGTGCTGGCGCTGGTATGAGAATGGGGGTTTCCACCTCCAGGTAGCCAGCTTGATCGAAAAAATCCCTTATGGCCCGCAGAATCTTTGCCCTTATCAGGAGGAAATCAACCTTTCGGTTCAGGTGCCACAATACATCCACATTTGATTTATAGTTCCTGCGAAAATAAGGATGCTTCAGTCTTTAACTCTGGTTATGTACTCACCGGTTCTAGTGTCCACCCGGATTTTGTCGCCCGCTTCTACGAATGGAGGAACCTGAATAACGTAGCCCGTCTGAAGAGTTACAGGCTTTGTTTTTCCAGCAACAGTGTCACCTTTTACCCAGGGTTCGGCAACGGTTACTGTGAGATCCACAAAGTTGGGTAAATTGATTCCAAGGGGTCTGTTTTCAAACAGTAGCACCTCAACTTCGAGATTTTCCACAAGGAAATTCTTAGCGTCACCTATCTGATCTTCTGTTAAACAGATCTGTTCAAAAGTTTCCGTATCCATGAACCAATAGTTTCCCTCTTCCTCATATAGGTACTGCATTTTCTTTTCCTGAAGATCCGCTGGTTCGAAAACGTCTATGGAACGGAAGTTTCGTTCATATTGGGCTCCTGTAATCAAATTTTTAAGTTTGCATCTGTAGAGGGCTTGACCTTTCCCCGGTTTTACAAAATTAAAATCTACGATCACATGAGGATCACCATCAATTTTGATTCTCAATCCTTTGCGGAGATCGCTTGCTGTGTACATAGTTGTTACCATCCGTGAAGAACTTCTCTTCTCTTATTTTATTTTGTCAGTCGTTGTCAATTAGGATTTACCTCTTCTTAGGGATACAGACCTCTCAGTAGATGGGGACTGAGTGGTATTTTCCCTTTGTATGTGTCCAGGACATAAAGTGGCAAAGAGAGCCCGGAGATTTCGCGCCGAAGTTTGTCCATTATTTCTATTCCTTTCCTTAAAGGTACTTGGAAATGTCTCGTCCCCTTCACTGGCTCTGGATGGAAAAGGTAATAGGGTCTCACAGATAAGCGTTGGAGATTGTAGAAAAGCTCTTTCAAGGTGTCTGGGTTGTCATTGATGCCTCTGAGGAGAACCGTTTGACAGGATAGGGGTATGCCTGCCATTACTAAGCGTTCACACGCTTCTGCTGCCTCGGGTGTAATTTCCCGGGGGTTGTTGAATTGAGTGTTGAACCATAGTGGTCGGTATTTTTTGAGTAACGATGTAAGTTCCTCGGTAATCCTCATGGGTAATGTTACGGGGATCCTAGATCCAATTCTTATGACTTCTACAGTGGAGATTTTTTTAATGGAGAAAAGTACCCTGTCCAGTTTTTCATCATTCATTATTAGTGGATCACCCCCTGAGAGGATTACCTCTCTTATACCTGGTTTTTCTCTTATATATTGCACTATTTCTTTCAGTTGCGCTGCTGTGATCGTTTTTTTTTCGTTTTTCCATAGACGTTTGCGATTACAGTAGCGGCAGTACACTGCACAGATATTTGTAGTTATGATTAAACAACGATCGGGATATCTGTGGAGAAGTCCTGGTACGGGCATATGGTACCTTTCTTCCAGAGGATCATCCGTGAATCGATCTTCTTGGTCCAGTTCTTCCTTCTGGGGTACACACTGGAGAAAAATGGGATCTCTGTGTATGGGTTCCCGGATCAGGGAAAAGTAGTGGGGTGTAATTGAAATGGGGTAGTGTTTGATCACATTTTCGATTTCTAAAAGATCTTTACCATTTATTGGGAGAAGTTTGCAAAGATGATCAAAGGAAGATACCCTGTTCTTGAACTGCCACTTCCAGTTGGACCATCTTTCGGGAGGGATGTCATCTTTTGAAATCGTCATCGCCCTCTGAAGACTCACTTTCTGTATATGTACCTCTCCAGAAGGCGGTGATAGGGGGTCCAATCAGAATCCTCATCTTTAACGTCGTTGATCGATTCCTGAAATGCTTTGACTTTGGAGTCCATATCGTCCATATAGTGGACAATGAGGGCTTCTACAGTTTTGGGTCTCTTGGGGGAACCGAATTCGAGAAGTCCGTGGTGACTTATTATGATGTGTTTTAGTTCAAGGGCGAGGTCTTCAGGAAAATCTTCAATTTCCTTTATTTTACCCTCAATGATCTCCAATCCCATAATTATATGTCCTATCAGCCGTCCTTCGCTCGAGTAGTCTATTATTCTTTCGTAGGTAAACTCCTGTATTTTCCCGATGTCATGGAAAAGGGCACCTGCTATAAGGAGATCTCTGCTGATATTTTTGTAGTGACGAGATACTATATCCACGAGGCGAACAACTGACAAAGTGTGTTCGAGCAAACCCCCGATGTAGCTGTGGTGAAAACTTTTCGCAGCGGGAGCGTTCATAAATTTGTTTCTCGTTTGTTCATCCGTAAAGATGAGTTCCGCTAAACGACGGAGGTGTGGTGAGGAGATCTGGGCGACGTAATTCATGATTTCGTTCATCATAATGTTTCTATCATCCTGAACAGTTTTTAGATAATCGGCGGGATCAACCTCTTCGGATTCTGCTCGGCGGACGTGTGTTACGTTTATCTGGATTGAATCACGGTATCTGACCGCACGTCCTTGGACAAAAACAACGTCCCCTTTTCGGAAAAGTTTCTCCAGCTGCTCCGCGTCATTCCAGACCTTTCCCTCTAATTCTCCTGTTTTATCTCTAAGGCGGAGGCTCAGATAGAGATTTCCTTTCTGATTATAACTTGTATTCTTCTCAGTGCAGATGAAAAAGTCGGCGATCCGATCATCCGCCTTAATGTCCTTTATGAAGGTGTTTTTCTTTACCAATTTATACTCTCCTATAAATTAAGAGGTTCGGAGGGAATGTTTGCAGATCAAATAAGATCGTTACAAAGTATATGTGCAAGATTCACCTCTGTCAAGAAAATACCGTGTTTCCTGGATTTTTAACTTTGTTTTGGTTTGGTTTCTTGACATACCTATTTGTGTTTTTGTATATTCGGCCAAACTAATCTAAATTGGGAGGCAAGAGGATTATGGGTCGGTCTATAAAGGGGACGGAGACGGAACGGAATCTTCTCAAGGCTTTTGCAGGGGAATCACAGGCCCGAAACAGGTATACCTATTTTGCCAGTGAGGCGAGGAAAGCAGGTTATGAGCAGATAGCAGCCATATTTTTGGAGACGGCAGATAACGAAAAAGAGCATGCAAAAGTTTTTTTCAAATATCTCGAAGGGGGAGAGGTAAACATTGAAGCTTCTTTCCCAGCGGGAGTGATCGCTGATACAAAGGCAAATCTTCTTGCTGCTGCAGAGGGTGAGCGTTTAGAATGGTCCATTTTGTATAAAGGGTTCGCTGAGGTGGCGAGGAAAGAAGGTTTTGATGAAATTGCCCGCTCGTTTGAAGAGATCGCCAAAGTGGAGATGTTCCACGAGGAAAGATATCGAAAGCTAATAGAGAATATGGAAAAAAATCGGGTTTTTTCTCGTTCGGAGGAGGTCAAATGGCATTGCCGCAATTGCGGATACATCTTTGTTGGTAAAGAGGCTCCTGTTCAATGTCCGTCATGTTTCCATCCACAGGCTTTTTTTGAGATTCTTGCGGAGAACTACTGAGCAGTGAAAACTTATAGAAAGGAACTGTGGTTTCACATACCCACCCGTAGGGGGTTTGTCAATATAACTCCTCAGGTTAGACAGTGTGTGAAAGAGAGTGGTATACGGGAAGGGCTTGTGCTGGTTAATGCTATGCATATAACAGCTTCTGTGTTTATAAATGATGATGAACCTGGGTTACATCAGGACTATGAACGCTGGCTAGAAGAGCTAGCTCCCCATGAACCAACTTCACGTTATCTCCATAACAGAACAGGTGAGGATAATGGGGATGCCCACCTAAAGAGGCAGATTATGGGACGGGAAGTTGTAGTGGCAATAACGGATGGTGAACTGGATTTTGGTCCCTGGGAGCAGATATTCTACGGAGAATTCGACGGGAGGCGGCGTAAAAGGGTGCTTGTGAAGATTATTGGAGAGTGATCTGAGTTATATACTGAAGGGATCGGTGAATTGTCATATGTGGTATTTCCTTACAAGTGCTGTAACAACACCGGCGAGGCGGAGTTCGTTTTTGGGTTTGATGGGGGGGTAATGTGGGTTGGCCGCTTCGAGGTAAACATTTTGCCCTTTTTTGCGAAAATACTTCACTGTCCACTCTCCGTCGACTTCTGCAACGACTATGTCCCCGCTTTTAGGTATGCGTCCTCTTTCTACGATCACCAGATCTCCCTCCATGATTCCTGCATCTATCATAGAATCACCTGTTACCTGGAGCAAGAATGAGGTTTCCGGTTGGTTTATGAGATATTCGTCTAAGGAGATAATGTCGCGGAGCGCCTCATCCTCGGGGGAGGGGAAACCCGCATGGATGGCTCCGAAAACGGGTATGGCAAAGAGACTTCCGGAAGGGATCAGGTGTCCTCTTTCGTCTCTTTTGAGTTTACCTTGGGCTATAAGTTTGGAAACCCAGTGATGAACGACACTTTTCGATCGAACTCCAAGAATTTCCATCATTTCTTGATATGTGGGCATCCGTCTGTTCCTCATAAAAAAGGACCTGATCTCCGCGGAAACACTCTCGAGCGTATTTCTCTTCATACTATTATTATAGAACGAAAGTTCTATTTGTCAAGGACAAAATGTGTGGTAGATTCTAAATTTTAAAAGTAGATTCAAAACGTGGACGGTGCTCGAGAATGCTCATAGCTACTTACAACGTTAACTCCATTCGCTCACGACTGCCGGTGGTTATTGACTGGCTAGAGAAGCACTCACCGGCGGTATTCTGTTTGCAGGAGACTAAGGTGGAGGATGGGAAGTTTCCCCACGAGGTGTTCGAGTCGCTTGGCTATTCTGTTGTATTTCGTGGAGAGAAACGCTACAGTGGTGTAGCTACTGTTTCGTTAAAGAAACCGGATTTTGTGTCTACAGGTTTTGACGATGATGGTCCACCGGATGAGGATCGATTGATCAGGACTGATTTTGGTGATCTCACTGTGATAAATGTTTATGTTCCCCAAGGACAGGATGTGGAAAGCCACCATTTTCAGTACAAACTAAAGTGGTTCAAGAGGCTGAGAAGTTATCTCGAGAGACATTTTTCTCCTACGGGTTTGGTTGCTATCTGTGGTGATCTTAACGTAGCGCGGGAACCCATCGATGTTCATGACCCGAAACGTCTTCTTGGCCATGTGGATTTCAACCCTGAGGTCTGGGCGGTATATGACCTTCTATTGGAATGGGGTTTGGTTGATCTCTTCCGTAAGTTTCATCCAGGTGAAAAGGGACAGTTCACTTTTTTTGATTACCGTGTTCCCCATGCAGTTGAAAGGGGATTGGGCTGGCGTGTTGATCATATATTGACAACTAAGTTACTCGCAGAACGCGCAACTGGATGTTGGATTGATCTAGAACCTCGACTGGCAAAAAAACCTTCGGACCATACGGTGTTAGCCGCACACTTCTCTCTGGGATAGGAGGAGGTTATATGGATGTTATCCGTTATCTTTTAAAGAGGAATGAAGAAATAGCTTTAGGTTTTCAGCGGATAGAGGAGCGATTCGCTCGGGCTCCCGATATTGTTCGGCTGTTTTCGTCCTGGATTTCAGGCATGATGGAGGTTTTTGCAATTCCATTTGTCTGGGTCTCTATTTTAAACGAGGACCGGACCTTCTCCATTTTTAACACACTGGAACAATCACCTTTTCTCAGAGAAAGGCTAAACAGAGTGGATGCAGATTATTTTTTGGAGCTTCTTGGGGGTGACGTGAAACCCGTATTGGCAAATGGTAATCTTAAGAGCTTTTATAGACTTCTACCACCCCGGAACAAATACTTCATTCGTTCGATAGCTGTTGTACCGATTGAGAGTTCTGGATCGGTGGTGGGAAGCATAAATCATGGGGATTTTCTCCCGGATCGCTATGATCCCGCTATGGATGTAAGTCTGTTACAGAATCTTGCTTATAGGTTTTCAATGCGTCTGACCGATCTTTGTCGAGGGATTTCCTGAGTTTTACGGGGACGTTTTAGGATTTTTTTCCATACCAGTTTGTCGTTTTAGGTTAAGGATGAGGAAGGAAACGAGTGCAAATATGATAGCATTCAACCACCAGACGTATGTGTAAGAACGTGTGAGATCGTAGATTAACCCGGCGATGAAGGGACCGGTAGCCCCCCCTATGCCGATGAAGAGCGTAACGTAACCGTAGATGGTGCCCATTGCACCATGGCCGAACCGATCGGCAAGCAGGATGGGCATCATAGGGGCGAGGGAACCGTAACCGAAGCCAAAGATAAGGGCAAAACAGAGAAGATGAAAGGCACTCTTTACTTGTATTAGAATGAGTGTCCCTAACGCCATCGTTATGAAACCAACTGCTGCTGCATATTTAGGATCTCTTATGCGGTCACTTATTAGACCAAAAATTAATTGACCCACAAGTCCTGCAAAAGCGGTAACACTCAGAGAGGAAGCAGCGATCATGTTTTCAATCCCCTTTTCCACAGCAAAAGCTATTTGGTGCACAAATGTCGCCATGAGGGACATAATCGCGAGGCAGAAACATAGAGCAAGAATAACAAATCGGTTGTCCTTTAGCAGTTGAGAAAAGGTAGGTTTGTTTCTGAAAGAAGATTTATTATCGGTTGCATCGACCGAAGGTGGGTTCTTGCTCATGAGAAGCTGTGAAACAACTACACCTACAGTTATCGTTATCATTCCGAGGATGATAAAACCCTCTCGCCAGCTTAGGTGGTTAGTGATGAGGCTAGCCAGGGGTGTAAGGATAATGGTTCCAGCACTTATACCCATTGTAGCAATCCCAATAGCTGTTCCTCGATTTTCGGAAAACCACTTGCCTACGTATGAATTGACCACAACAACACCCATGCTGGCCGAGCTCATCCCGAGTAGAAATCCATAGAGGAGATAGAAGGTTATAGGTTTCTCCACAAAAGCGGTGAGACAGAAGCTCATAGCCGCTATAGAAGACCCCACTGTTATGATCCAACGGGGAGGCATTAGGTCAATAAGATGTCCTGTTAGAATGCTGAAAATGGAGTAGACCAACATGTTGAGTGATGCACCAAACGAAATACACGATCGCGACCAGCCTAACTCTTCAGTCATGGGTTTCAGGAATACACCGAAGCTGTAACGGGTACCATAATTGATGGCAAGTGTAAGGAAAGCGCCACAGATAATCCAGAATCCCCGAGAATTGAAGTGAGATGAGAGCTTCTTATTAATTTTTTGCCCTCCAGGGTTAATTAGCATCCGTCGATAAATGAAGGTTGTTTTTCTGTCAACCTGTTTGCAAAAAATGTGCAACATATGTTAGGGTAATTTTGAGTATGGCTAGAGTTAGACCGGTCAAAAAAAATTTCCACAAGTTTGGAAAACCTGTTTCTCTTAAGAAAAGAAAGGTTGTTCGGCTACCACAAAAGATGAAGCCAGAGGCGGATCCCTCTTTGAAGGGGGTGTTTTCCCGCATTGGTCGTCCAAGGGAGGGGGGCTTTGTGCCCGATCCCTTCCAAATAGAGGCACTTGAGGCCATTCAGGAGGGTGATTGTATAGTCACAGCACCTACAGGTGCGGGAAAGACGTGGATAGCTGAACAAGCAATTAAACGGGTGCTTTCCACCGGTGGTAGGTGTTGGTTTGCCTCCCCCCTTAAGGCTCTGAGCAATGCCAAATGGATCGAATTCAGTGCGGTGTTTGGGTCGGAAAATGTAGGCATTGTAACGGGGGATACAAGGGAGAACACTGACGCACCAGTGCTAGTGGGAACCACGGAAATACTCCGCAATAAGCTTTACGATGCCATGCACATGGGTGAGGATTTACCCTGCGATTTAGTGGTTCTTGATGAAGCTCACTACCTAGGTGACCCTGAGCGAGGTGTGGTATGGGAGGAGATCATTATTTATCTCCCTCAACGTATAAACCTCCTCCTCCTTTCAGCTACTATTGGGAATGCTGAAGAGATAGCTTCCTGGATGAGTGAGATTAGAGGAAAACCCTGCAGGGTAGTTCGAGAGCTAAAAAGACCGGTCCCTCTTTATCCACTCTTTTTGAGCCCTTCGGGCCGTCTCATGCCCCTTGTCAGTAAGAAAGATCTATTCCCAGGGGTAAAAGAGTTTCTTGGGTTTCGGCGTAGGTCTTCGATCAACTACCCCTATGGTGAAATTATTGATGTGCTCAGGGTACATCGGTTACTACCTGCTATTTTTTTTCTCAAATCGAGAGCTGAGTGTGACGAAGCAATAAAGTATGCTCCGTTGAGAAGAGAATTAACGGATGACGTAGGTTTTCATGAGGATTTGAATGAGCTCCTCCGGCGTTTTCCCTACTTGGAGCATCACCGGCATTTGCCGTGGCTTATTAAAGCCAGGGTGGCTGCCCATCATGGCGGACAGTTGCCTGCTTGGAAATTTCTGGTGGAAATGCTCATGAAAAAAGGACATTTGGATGCTATTTTCGCCACCACAACTGTTGCCGCTGGTGTGAACTTCCCGGCAAGGACTATCGTTCTATTCAATTCTGATATGTACAACGGTAGGGATTTCCAACCCATGAACGGCACGGAGTTTCACCAAATGATTGGCCGGGCGGGACGGAGAGGTATTGATAGAATAGGTTTTCTTGTGGTGTATCCTGGCAGATTTATGGATGTAGAACATATCCAAGAACTTCTTTCATCTGGTCCAGAGGATATTCAAAGTCAAATAAAAACAGATTTTTCCATGGTTCTTAATCTTCTGCTTTCGCAGTCACCTGATGATATCCGTCATATACTGGAGATGTCTCTTGCGGTGAGGCAGTCGAAAAGGTTTAAAACAGCTGGTGGCCTTTGGAGGGAATTTTTGAGACATCTAAAATTTCTCAAGGCCGAAGGTTTTGTTGATGAAGATGGAAGATTGACAGAGAACGGTATCTGGGCTGCTAAGTTGCGCCTTGATCAGCCACTCTTAATTGCAGAGTGTATAAAGCAAGGGGTTTTTCCTGATGATCCCGCTCTCCTTGCAGCTGTGGTAGCCCCCTTTGTGTACGACGGTGACGTGGATATGGAGTCTTTTGACAGAAGACAGATGCCCAAGAAACTTGTCCGTGCATTCGAAAGGGTTGTTGATGCAGTTAGCCCGCTGACGAAGCGGTTGAAAAGAGCAGGTTTCCCTGCCAACCCTCTTTTCGAATGGACTGCTATGGCAGTGTATGATTGGGCTCGTGGTAAGAGGTGGGACTATATTACAGAGAGGTTATCCGTCGCAGAAGGTGATTTGGTGATGCTTATTGTACGCACAGCTGACAATCTCCGTCAGATTGTCTCCCTGAAAGAAACACATCCTGATCTTGCTGAACTTGCGGAGGAAAGCAGGGAGTTGATTTTGAGAGAACCTGTGCTTTTCGGTGTGTTGTAGTGCCTTTTTAGTCTTGACAGCTGAAGTAAAATAAATTTATAAAGAACTTCTATTTTGCGTCCCCATCGTCTAGTGGCCTAGGACACCGGCCTTTCACGCCAGTAACCGGGGTTCGACTCCCCGTGGGGACGCCATGAATATAATTAAGGTTATGTTGCAATAAGGTAGCTAACATCAAGCGACTTGGTAAGATAAGAGGGTCTATGAAGGGAGTGGGCCCTCTTATCTTTGGTATAGAAGTATACTTCGAATTTTTTACGCAGTTTGATTATTTGCCAGTAAGCATAGAGTGGTAAACAGATCATCACCGTGAGATTGCAACTTAAATGAAAAGGGTTAACGTTAGCGTTAACCCTTCTGTTCGACTTGGTGCCGAAGCCGGGACTTGAACCCGGACGGGTTTCCCCACTACCCCCTCAAGATAGCGTGTCTACCAGATTCCACCACTTCGGCTTGATTTATTTTTAGCAGTTTACCCACCTCTTTGTCAACCCTGAATTGTACTTCGTGAACAAAGATTCTTTGTGTATTACTTTGTTGTTTTAGGGGGAATCCCGGGAGCAGTTTCAGGTGGGGCGCTCGGTGCCACAGGAACGGGAGCAGTTGTTTTTGTTGTCCCTTTGAGGGTAGCGGTGCCTTTTAGCCCGGAGTAATAGGAGAGCCCAAGTGAAGTTAGCATGAAGATCAATGCTATGATCGTGGTTAATTTACCCAAAAATGTGCCGGGTCCGCTGCTTCCGAAGATGGTTTGGCTGGATCCACCAAAGGCGGCTCCCATACTTGCACCCCGTCCTACCTGGAGTAGAACCACTATTATAAGGACAAAGCATACAATAATGTGTAACACTGTAATAAGTATGTTCATGGTCTTACAACTCCCAATTTATTATTTTAAGGAAAGTGTCTGGCTGCAAACTTGCACTCCCTACGAGAACCCCATCTACGTCTCGACTTGTCATTATACCCTTTATGTTATCGGGAGTCACGCTTCCACCATAAATGATACGGATGTTTTCCAATGCTTTAGGACCAAACCGACCTCCGAGAAGTGACCGTATGAAGCTGTGCATTTCTTCAATCTGATCGGGGGTTGCTGTTTTCCCTGTGCCTATAGCCCATACAGGTTCGTATGCAATTACTATGTTTTCCAAATCGCTTGGATGGATGTTCTTGAGTGTTGCTGAAAGCTGGGATTCTACCACAGAAAAAGTGGCTCCTCTTTCCCTTTCTGTGAGGAGTTCACCTATGCAGAGAATTGGGCGCATTCCAGATTTCATAACTGCCTTTAACTTCCGTTCTATGAAATCATCCATTTCATTGAAGTGTATACGCCGTTCCGAATGACCCACTATGACGTAAGTGCATCCAATCTCAGCCAGCATAGGAGCCGCTATCTCCCCTGTATAGGGTCCTTCCGGTTGGTCGTGCACGTTCTGTGCAGCAAGGCGAATGGTAGTACCTCTGAGGATTTGAGCCACAGCGGAAAGCGCTGTGAACGGAGGTGCGATAACCACTTCCTTTTTGTTTGGATCTGAAGCCATTTTGGCTTTGAGATAGTCACAGAATGCAACAGCCTCACTCAAAGTTTTGTGCATCTTCCAGTTGGCAGCGAAGAGTTGTTCACGCATGTTACAGTTTCTTGCCTATGTAAATGGCCAGATCTCTCATCCTGCAAGCATACCCACTTTCATTGTCATACCACGCAAAGACTTTGACAAGATTACCGTCCACCACGTTTGTAAGAGGTGCATCTACGATGGCTGAGTACGGACTGCCGGTAAAATCCACTGATACGAGTTCTTCCTCGCAGTATAAGATTATGTCTTTCATAGGGCCTTCTGCCGCCGCCTTTAGTGCCCCATTGACCTCCGTGGCAGTAACATTTTTACCCACCTCAACAGCAAGATCTACGATGGAGACGTTTGGTGTGGGAACGCGGAGCGCTATACCATCAAGCTTACCTTTTAGTTCTGGTATAACTTCTGTCACTGCCCTAGCTGCTCCTGTGGTCGTCGGGACTATGGATAGAGCTGCAGCTCTCGCCCTCCTGAGGTCGCTGTGAGAACCGTCGAGAAGCCGCTGATCCATAGTGTATGCATGTGCTGTAGTCATAACCCCTTTTAACACACCGAAATTTTCATGGATGACCTTTACAATGGGGGCTAAACAGTTTGTTGTACACGACGCATTAGAAATAACGTGGTGTTTTTCAGGATCATAGGTGTGCTCATTTACACCCATCACAAAGGTTCCATCCACACCTTTACCGGGTGCAGCTATGATAATCTTCTTTGCCCCAGCTTTGATGTGGCCTATGACCTGTTCCTTCCGGCGGAATTCGCCTGTGGATTCCAAAACTATGTCAATTCCCAGATCACCCCATGGGAGTTTCTCTAGATTGGAAGTTTCGTTCGTTATTTTTATTCTTTTACCGTTTACCGTTAAGCAGTCTTCCTCAGCTTGCACTTCCCCTGGAAATTTACCATGAACGGAGTCGTAACGTAGAAGATGAGCTAAAACTTTCACATCAGCTCTCGAATTTATGGCAACGATCTCGATATCATTGAAACCCTGACACGCCCGAACTATGTATCTTCCTACCCTTCCAAAACCGTTAATAGCCACTCTAACTGGCATAGAGCACCTCCCCGCTTTTTTCGCTTGAAGGAATCTTTATAGTGGTGGCCGTTTTATAAACTTCCCCCTAAAAATAGTCAACTCTTTTGGCTTCACTTTTTGAACAAATCACCGACTCCTTGTTACATTTACTCTGTCGCAAAATTCCTGTAGGTAACAGCGACTGCAAAAGGGTGAGACGGGAAGACATATCTGTCGTCCAAAGGCGACGAGAAGAGTGTTTATGCTTTTCCAGTATTGTAGGGGAAGGATTTTTCTGAGAATCTTTTCTGTCTCTTCGGGGGTTTTCGTCTTAACATAACCAAGTCGGTTGGTTATTCGGTGAACGTGTGTGTCCACACATATACCGTCCTTGTTAAATCCCAAAGAAAGGACAAGATTTGCCGTTTTTCGACCCACTCCTGGAAGGGTGAGCAGGTCATCGAGACTATCAGGGACGTTTCCATTAAAGCGCTCCATTAATTCTAGACAGATTTTTCTTATGACTCGTGCTTTATTCCTGAAGAAACCAACTGGGTATATGAGGGAGGAAATTTCCTCCTCTGGGATCTGAAGTATAGCATAAGGTGTTTTCGCCCTTTCAAAAAGTCTGCGGGTTGCCTCAGCTGTTACCTCTTCTTTGGTGCGGGAGCTGAGGATTGTCGAGATTAGAACGAGGAATGGATCTCTCTTTTCTTTAGCAAGTATGGATATAACAGGTAACTCATCTTCCCTCAAGTGACTCTTGAGGGTACCGATGATCCTCTCTAACCATTTTTCATTCTTTGCTATTCGTAACCTTCCTCGTTCGCGAGAAGATCGAGGTGCAGTGTGGTGATGTCCTCTACTTCGAGATTGACCTCTGCTTTTGACTCCCGAAAGTCTATTATCTTTATGTACCTCTTGCATTTGTTACAGACATCCACTCTGTATCTGTCGTCGTCCTCGACGGTGAAGTACGCCAGCGTTTGCTGTTCCTCGTTGCCACAGAAGGGACACTTAATACGCGGGTATTGCCAGGTAAGGCCACATTGATTACAGAAGAGATAGCGGTTATCGTCCTCGTCTTTTATTTCTCCAATCTTGGGTTCCTTTCCACAGATAGGACAGTATCCCTCTGACCATCCGTATTTGATTATGTCTTCACCATAGCGAACAGCCACCATTTCTAGGAATGGGCGTAAACATTCCTCAAGTAACATATCTATCAGATCAAACGCCGCGTCCCCTTCATCATTCTCTTCTTCCTCGAAGGGCCCATAGAAGGCATCGAGCAACATTTCATGGAAGTCGATTTCTCCGCTTCGAATCTTTTCCGCGAACTCTGCTGTCTCCTGGGGGGCTCTTTTTTCAGCGATGGATAGTAGTTGCAGAAAGTACTCCCTTGGTTTTGCCACGTCAAAGTCGGTAGTTGCTAAATCAACTAACGGAAAACCTCCTGATATTTTAGCAGGGACCAGACGTTCATCTATGGGAAAGATTATCTTTTTCAAGTTATGTTTGCAGTTTTCTCTTAGGATGAAAATATCTTCCAGTATGTCGAGTAATTCCTCATAATGGGGGCTCTTTAGCTTATAAGCTTGAATAATTTTTAGGATATCTGTTAGCATTTATCGTTAAACCTGTTAGCTTCTATCTTTTCGGGCTCTATACCCCCTTTTATCTGTTAGTTCAAGGGAATTTTGTTTTTTTTATTGACATGATGTTTATCGTCGTGGGATGAGAGGTCATTATGGGTATTTGTGATGCAATTGTATTGGGAATTGTGGAAGGGATTTCTGAATTTCTCCCCATTTCGTCCACGGGTCACCTAATTCTGACGTCGTTCATACTGGGTTTAGGGCACACATCTTTTCTCAAAAGTTTTGAGATCGCCATTCAGGTGGGGGCCATTTTCTCCGTAGTTATTCTTTACGGTAAAAACCTATTGAGAAACTGGGAGGTTATAAAGAGGGTTTTTGTTTCTCTCATCCCTACTGTTGTGGTAGGTGCAACTCTTTACAGAACTGTGAAGGAATACTGGCTTGGTTCTGATACGATAGTGATCTGGTCTCTATTTATAGGTGGGATTTTCCTTATAGTATTTGAGTGGTGGTACAGCGAAAAACCCCATTTAACTGAAAATATTGAGGAAATTTCATACAGAAAAGCCTTTATAATAGGAGTTTTCCAATCCATTGCCCTTATACCGGGGGTTTCAAGGGCAGCAGCGACAATCGTCGGTGGTTTGATCGTAGGATTAAAAAGAAAAACTATTGTGGAATTTTCCTTTCTACTTGCAGTTCCCACCATGATGGCTGCCACGGGTTACGACATCCTGAAGAGCGGTGGCGTTTTTTCGTGGACAGAGATAAATCTGTTGGTCGCAGGTTTCATCTCCTCTTTTATAGTGGCAATTCTGAGCATAAAGTTTCTTCTCCGCTTCATCCAAACACACACGTTCATTCCCTTTGGTATATACCGTATTGCTGTAGCCATTCTCTGGGTTCTTCTGTTTAAGTAAGGACGGCCGCATTGCGTAGTAAATTTCGCAGTGTGAACATGTCTACCACTTTTCCAATTGCCATTTGCGGTATGTTTTTTCTTTCCTTTCGATAATCATTGAGTGATATCAAACATTTAGGTAGGTTTCCGTACGCTTAAGCTTTCTGGCATACATTCTGCTTTTGATCCCCGAACAGGATTTCCTCGAGGGAGGTTTCTTATGTCTTCAGACGAGAAGATTGTGGCTGTTGTTTTCCCGGGGCAGGGTGCGCAGAGGCCTGGTATGGGTAAAGATTTTGTGGAGAACCTTTCCGTATGTAGGGAGACTTTTGAGGAGGCTTCCGATGCTCTGGGTTGGGATGTGGCGAAGGTATGTTTTAGCGATGATGAGCGTCTGAGTTTAACTGAGTATACGCAGCCATGTCTTTTGACTACTGAGATTGCCATGTTCAGGGGACTTGTTTACCTATACGGTTTAAAGTCCCAATTTTTTGGAGGGCATAGTCTCGGAGAGATCACCTCTCTTGTAGCAGCGGGGGTGCTTACTCTTGCTGATGGAGTGCGAATAGTTGAGCAGCGAGGGCGTCTGATGCAGCAGGCGGCTCCCAAAGGGACGGGAGGTATGATGGCTGTGATCGGGGAGAGAGTATATGTTAATGAGATTGCCAGTACTATAGAAGATCTGCCCGTGGATGTGGCCAATGTGAATTCGCCCAAACAGATAGTCATAAGTGGTCTTGCAGAGGCTTTACCTGTTGCAGCTGAGAGGATAGCGGCGGTCTCTCGGGAGCAAGGAGTTCTCCGTTTTGTTCCTCTAAACGTGAGCGCGCCTTTCCACAGCCGGTTCATGAGGCCTGTGGAGAGTGTTTTCCAAGAAATACTCCGTTCTATTGCTCGTTCGATGAATACCGTTCCTGCGCGGAACGTGACTTCTAACTTTAGAGGAGATTTTCACAGAGATGAGGATGAAGCGATCATTTACGCATTGACGCGTCAAATCGGTAGTCCTGTACGTTGGGTGGAGAATATGGAAGTTCTCGCTTCAAAGGCTGATGTTATTTACGAAATCGGTCCTTCCCGTCCACTAAGGGAGTTTTTTAAAGCATTAGGGGTGGATTGCATTTCAATTACCACCCTTTCTTCGGCTGCTAGAGTATTCGAGAGAGAACATTGAGAGAGGGATCACCTATGGATTTTCAGCTAACAGATGTGCAGCGTGAGTATCTGGAGACAGTGAGGCGTTTTGTGCGAACGGAGATTCTACCCAATGTAATGGTACGGGAGAAAGAACACCAGTTTCCCCATGACATTATAAGAAAGCTTTGGGAAATGGGTGTTATGAATTTGAGTATCCCTGAATCCGTGAAGGGTTATTCAATTGATGCAGTATCTACTGCGTTGATCATAAGGGAACTTGCCTACGGTGATTCAGGAATTGCCACTTCGGCTATGTGCAATGATCTCGCCAATGTGGTTATTGCGAAGCACGGTACACCTTTTCAGCAGGAAATTTATCTTAGAAAATTTTTGGAAAGTCCACTCCTTGCTTCATTTTGCCTCACGGAACCTGGTGCAGGTTCTGACAACATGGCAATGCGATCGTATATTAAGCGCCGGGAGGATGGGTCGTATGTTCTTAACGGTTCTAAGTGTTTCATTACAAACGCCTCCTATGCTTCTCAGTTTACGGTGTTCTGTAAAGTAGGCTCGCCTGAAGGGGCCTTCATGTCCTGCGTGGTGATTCCTGTGGATAACGCGGCGGGGGAAGAATGGAAGGGAAGTGCCGAAAAAGGTCGTGTAGTCAATCTGAACGGTGGTGGGTGCATTGTAACTGGGAAGGCGGAGGATAAGCTCGGTCAACGGCTATCCAATACCGCTACTGTAAGTTTCGAGGATGTTCCCGTCCTTACCCACCAAATCATCGGCGATCGCCGTAGAGGGTTTCAGTATCTCGTGGACGTTTTGGATTATGCGAGACCAATGGTTGCAGCTATTGGTGTGGGACTGGCTATGAGGGCACTTGACGTTACCCTCCAGTACACGAGAGAGAGGAGACAGTTTGGTTCGCGGATCTGTGATATTCCCGTGGCACGAGATACCCTGGTGAAGATGTGGAAGAAGGTGGAGTTAGCCGATCTAGCCCTTATGAGGGCAGCTTGGATGGTTGAGGAGAACGCGCCTGAGAAGGGACGTTACGCTTCGCTTGCGAAGAATGTTGCTGCAGAAGCGGCGTTGTTTTGTACTATGGAGGGTCTTCATCTCCACGGGGGATATGGTTTCATGAATGAGTACGAAATTTCCAAGTTGGCCAGGGATGCCCACATCATTGACATTTACGAGGGGGTTCGCGAAGTTCAGGATATGATAATCGGCAGGGAGATTGTGTGATAAATATGCTGTACATACACGGACTGGGTCATTACCACCCGGAGAATGTGATTACAAATGAGTTTCTTGAGTCTCTGGACATAGGGACTACAGACGAATGGATTATGGAAAGGGTAGGAATCCGTTTTCGACGGACGATCCTGCCACTGGAATATATCAGGGCGACCAAAAACAGTGATCCTAGAGAGGCTTATGAAATAACGCGGGGGGCTAATGCTAAGACGGGAGCAGCGGCTGCCCGGATGGCTATGGAGAGGGCTGGTATTGGACCGGAGGATGTCGGTCTTGTTATTTCCGGTAGCTCGGCACCGGAAGTACTTTCACCAGCGGAAGCTACCCTCATTGCGGAGGCTCTTGGTATAGAGGCCCCGTGTTTTGATCTAAATTCTGCGTGCACCTCCTTTGGTATGCAGCTTCGCTTTCTTGATATGATGCGGCCGGAGGCCCTACCTCCCTTTATTCTTCTTGTGAATCCGGAGAATCTTACGCGCACTGTTGATTTTTCTGATAGATCATCAGCGGTTCTCTTTGGTGATGGGAGCTCAGCCGCTGTGGTATCAGCGACGGTTCCGTCAAGAATCACTGTCAGAAACTGCGAGAGTAGTACAAAACCTTCACTCTGGGAAAAAGTAACCATTCCGCGGTGGAGTTATTTTCGCCAGGATGGAAATGCAGTTCAGGGTTACGCCATAAGACGTATGACGGAATCTCTGCGATATTTGCGGAGTTGTGTAAACGGTGGACGTTTTATCTTCGTTGGCCATCAGGCTAATTTGGGTATGCTCAGGACAGTCTGTGAAAGGGCGAACCTACCGCCGGACTATCATTGGCATAACGTGGAAGAATACGGAAACACGGGATGTTCGGGTGCACCTGCAGTTTTGAGTCAGCACTGGGATGATATAAAGGAGGGTGACAACATCGCAATTACGCTGGTAGGCGCCGGTTTAACATGGGTGCATTTCAGCCTGCATATAGAAAGGAGTTGACTTCTGTGACTTATCAGGAATTTATGAACAGATCTTTTTTTAGTCAGATAGAGCTCATCGCCTTTGCATACGGAAAATTGGTGGATGATCCACCTGTCAATTTTGATGGAAGGCTTCCCGCTCCTCCCTTTCTGATGGTGGACAGAGTACTTGAGCTGGAGAAGAACGGGCGTCGGGGACGTATAGTCGCAGAGCAGGATGTGAGAATTGATGCCTGGTTCTTTCAGTGTCATATGCCTGGTGATCCCGTTCAACCAGGGTGTCTTTGCATAGATGCCGTGTGGCAGCTCCTAGGCTTTTACGGGATTTGGCGGGGCGCTCTCGGTGTGGGGAGAGCCTTAGGTTGCGGTGAGATTTCATTCGAAGGCCAGGTGCGTCCTCATGATCGCTATGTACGATATGAAATATCGGTAAAACGGTTTGTGGAACTCAAGGATTCGGGTTCTTTTCTCGTCATCGGTGATGGGGAGATGTTTGTCAATGGGGAGTGCATAGGTTATGTGAGGGACGCCAAAACGGGGATATTCCAGGGCATTATGTATAGGAATTACCCGTGGAAAACGATCAATGGCACAGGGGGTTCAGTGAGGAGGCAATTGTGAAGGGGGCAAAAGTAGCAGTTGTCACTGGTGGTGCTACAGGTATAGGAGCCGCGTGTTGCAGGGCGCTGGCGAGAAAGGGTTTTCTGGTGGGCATACATTACAACAGAAGCGCAAGTGCGGCTGAAGGTTTGCTTTCAGAGCTCGGTGAGGGTTTCCTTTTGAAGGCGGATCTCGCCCATGTGGAAGAGATAGACCATATGTTGGAAGATTTGCGGGCGAAAGTGAATAGAGTTGACGTTCTTGTCAACAACGCAGGTGTGTCGATCAATGCAGATATACACTCAATGAATGTGGAACAGTTTGACAGACAGCGGTGGATGTCTCGGGGAACCTGGTATCTCACAAAGAGGATTTTACGTCAATTCATGATCCGGCAAAATGAGGGTCGGATTATAAATATTTCGAGTGTTGTGGCATCCATCGGAAACGCTGGTCAGATACCCTACACCATGGAAAAGGCAGCCCTAGAGGCTTTCACAAAATCTCTCGCTAAGGAGCTCTCAGGCAGGAACATCCTTGTAAACGCTGTGGCTCCCGGTTTTATAGACACAGAGATGACAAAATCTCTACCGGAGGAGATACGTGTGGAAATACTTTCACGAATACCCCTTGGCCGAATGGGAAGACCTGAAGAAGTAGCTGAGGTGGTGGCATTTTTGGCAACGGAAGGTACGTACATCCACGGGACAGTCGTTCATGTAAATGGAGGGCTCTATGGGGGTTGACCGTAAAACGGTGGAGACAGTTCTCAGTCTTGTCCCTCAGGCTCCGCCTTTTCGTTTTGTGGACGATATTCTTGAGTTAGACGAAGATCGCATTTTGGGGAGGTGTTGTTTTCCTCACGATGCGTGGTTTTACAGAGGTCACTTCCCAGGAAATCCCGTTACTCCTGGGGTTATTATCATTGAGGCCATGGCCCAAACCGCTGTGGTTGCCTTTGGTATATATCTCCTTTTGTTGCAGGGTAAGGGAGAGGAGGAAATAAGAAAACAAATGACCCTTTTTTCGTTTCTAGAAAACGTAGATTTTATGGACATTGTGCGACCTGGGGAATCGCTTATTGTGAGGGGTGAAAAGGTATACTTCCGCCGTGGGAATTTAAAGGTAAAAGCGTTAATGGAAAGAGAAGGAGGTAACGTGGTGTGCAGTGGAGTTCTGGCTGGTACCTCCCGCAGTATACCTATTTTGGATTCTGCGGGGTGATTACTGAAAGAGGTGTGGTCCTATGATGAGGAGGGTGGTTGTAACAGGAATGGGGGTAGTTGCCCCTAATGCCCATGGTTTAGAGGCTTTTGAGAAGGCACTCCGGGAAGGGCGATCTGGTATCAGATTTATCCCTGAGCTAAAAGAGCTTGGGTTTTCCTGCCAGGTGGGAGGAAAACCTGTAGACTTTGATCGTATTGTGGAGTCTTATTTTGATGCTGAGACGTTGCTTTCCATGAATGAAAATATAGGTTACGCATCTGTTGCGGCTGTGGATGCTTGGAGGGATGCAGGCTTTGAGGTACCCCCTCCGGATAGTGAGTATGTAAATTGGGACACTGGTGCAGTCATTGGATGTGGAATTGGCGGGATGGATACAATTGCTCATTACGTTGTGCCTTACGTTAACGAGCGAAAGGTACGTCGTATGGGTAGTACTATTGTGGAGCAGGTGATGAATAGCGGTCCCAGTGCTCGCGTCGCCAGTCTCCTCGCTCTAGGCAATCAGGTTACATCCAATTCAGCTGCATGTTCTACAGGCACTGAAGCTATCCACGATGCTATGTGGAGGATCCGTCTTGGTCTGGCTAAGAGGATGCTAGCCGGAGGCTCTGAGGGGGGGTCGCCTTATGTGTGGTCTGGATTTGATGCCATGCGGGTTATATGCAGAAAGTTTAACGATAATCCTGAGGCGGCTTCAAGACCTATGAGTGCATCTGCTGCAGGGTTTGTTCCAGGTGCTGGCAGTGCTATACTTGTTCTGGAGGATCTTGAAACGGCCATTGCGAGAGGGGCGCGTATTTATGCGGAAGTTAAGGGAGCGGCTGTCAACTGCGGTGGTCAAAGGCAGGGGGGGACGATGACCGCACCTAACCCAGAAGGAGTAAAACGGTGCATTAGAATGGCCATTCAGGATGCGGGTATATCTCCCGAGGAAATTGATGCCATTAACGGTCATCTTACTGCTACTTATGCAGATCCTGTGGAGGTGAGAAATTGGGCAGAAGCCCTAGAAAGAATCCCTGAGAACTTTCCTTACATCAATTCTACTAAATCAATGATAGGACACTGTCTGGGTGCGGCAGGGGCACTCGAAAGCGTTGCTGTTGTTCTTCAGCTTTATAGAGGTTTTATCCATCCTTCTATCAACTGTGAGGATATCCATCCTGATATCGCTCCTTTTGATAGTAAGGTACCCAGGGTGTGTTTGGAGATGCCTAGCTTACGTATAATTGCCAAAGCGGGTTTCGGCTTTGGTGATGTTAACAGTTGCATTATATTCAAGAAATGGGAGGATGAGTGAGTCATGGATGAGCGAGCTATTTTTGAAAAGATGATTGAAATTCTCAAGGTTTACACGAAGGATGTGGCTTTAGTGGAAAAAGCCACCATGGATACGCACATATTGGATGACCTTAAGGTAAATTCTGCTCGGCTTGTGGACATTATAATAAAGTGTGAGGACGTCTTCGGAATTACGATTGAGGATGACGAGGCTGATAAAATCAGAACTATCGGTGATGCCGTAAATCTAATCAAGCAAAAGGTCTCTGTCTGATCAAAAATGCTATCTCTGAAAATCCAGTATTGGGCTGGAAGGATAGCGGTTTTCTTTCTAGCGCCCCTATATATCATTGTGCTCAGGTTTTTCTTTAAATACAGGCTCCGCAACCTAAGCGAGGTGAGGCGTAAGTGGCGGATGCTTTTGGAGGAACATAGGGGACCGTGGATTGTCTGTGCCAATCATCTAACCCTTATCGATTCTCTCATTCTGACGTATGGTCTATATTCCCTCTGGGATCATATAGTGTATTACGATACCATTCCCTGGAACCTACCTGAAAAGAGGAACTTTCAGAAGAATTTGGCTTTGGTTATTTTCTGTTATCTCGCGAAGTGTATACCTGTTGAGCGAGGAGGGGATCGAGAAGGAATGAAGAAAACTGTAGAGAAGTGTAATACTCTCCTAACTATGGGGCAGAGTCTGCTCATATTCCCTGAGGGAAGGAGGTCCCGGAAAGGTAGGGTAGATGTAGAGAATTATGCTTATGGTGTGGGGCGTTTTGTGGCTGAGCATAGTAACTGTCGTGTGCTTCTGGCTTATCTTCGGGGAGATGGGCAGGAGACGTTCAGCGATTACCCAAAGCGGGGCGAAACGTTTATCATTATGCTTAAGCCTTTTGAAGTTCCCTCCATGGGTCTTCAGGGCTTAAGGGGTCACCGAGAAAGGGCAAAGAGCATTGTTGAGGAACTGGCGAAGATGGAAGATGAGTATTTTCGGGACTATAGGCAATGATATTGTGGATCTCACAGAAGTTGCCAATTTCGGAAAGAGCCGAAGCAAGCGATTTCTAGAACGAGTTTTCACCAAAGAAGAACAGAGACTTATAGAGGGAAGCGAGTGGCCGGACAGGATTCTCTGGCTCTTATGGGCAGCGAAGGAGGCCACCTATAAAGTGCTTGTAAAAATGGTTCCTGAAGTTACTTTTGTACCTCGAAACTACCCGATTGAACGTCTGCAGTTTGAAGGGTATGATGCAGGTTACTCGGATGTGCTAGGCTCTGTACATCATAATGGTATCCGCGTTCCCTTTCTAGGTGAGATGTCGGAATCTTTCGTTCACGTGTGTGCTATTTACCCGCATTTGTCCTTTCCTGTTTACCGGGAAATCTTCCCCTGTTCGGAACGTCACTCAGAGGAGATTAGAAAACGCCTCGCCCGTCGAATTGGAGAATTGTTTTCCATTGGGGAAGAAGAAGTACATGTGATCAGGGATAAAACAACACGCGGGTTGGGTCATCCCTATGTGGTCGTTGCCGGACATGTAGGGAAGGTTGATGTAAGTTTAAGCCATGATTATACATTTGCTGCTTATGCGATCTGTTATTGAACGAGTTTAAGTTTTAAGTGGATGATTTTCCCCTTCATTTGGGGTATATAAATCTCCGTGAAATTATTGATACTCAGAAAAGAAAAGCTAATTCTTTTCACCTTTTTTACAATCCATTCCTTTTTTGTTTTCCTTTTTGCAGGTTCTGTATGGGGTATTACTATAGACTTTCTGGGTGGTACAGGAGGGGTTAAAGGTTCATCTATCCTTCTAGACACGGGAAAGGAAAAGATCCTAATCGATTGCGGATCGGCTGTCGAAGGTAAGACGGTGAGAGGAAATTTTGATTTTGATCCTTCCTCTATAGATTATCTCTTCATCACGCATGCGCATAATGACCACATAGGGAGGATTCCAGAACTCATCGAAAGGGGTTTTAAAGGTAGGATCATAGGTACGAAGGCTACACGTGATCTTTTGACGATTGTTCTGAGACAGGATCATTCCCATTCCCCTGGACGTGTATACCACAGTAAACTGATCGAGACGATCCTCGCCAAATATGAACCTTATCCCTACAGGGAGACTGTTAGATTGAGGCCTGGTTTGATTTTTCGTCTTCACAATGCAGGACACATTCTGGGTTCCTCTGTGGTGGAGTTAGTTGTTGGTGAGGGTAAGGATCAACTCTCTTTTGTATTTTCGGGTGATCTAGGGAGTCGTGATCATCTCTTTCTCGGAGGGCCCGATTACATTGAGAGGGCTGATTACGTGATTGTGGAGGGAACGTATGGTCCTGTTAAAAAGATGAAGATCCCCCTGGAGAACCTGGGAAAGCGTATAGGGGAAACGCTCAAATCGGGAGGGAGCGTGCTCATTCCAGCCTTTGCGTTGGATCGAACGCAGCAGGTGCTTTTTGCTCTAAGGGAGTTCAAATGTAAGGGGTTTATCCCTAAGGATACACCGGTTTATGCTGATAGCAAAACGGCAAAGGAAATTACGGAGATCTATAGGAAATTTATAAATTACTTCGACCCCGAATACAGGAGATCTCTCTCCTGTGAGAGGGATCCTTTTTATTTCCGTGGGCTGAAATGGGTTTCCAAGGAGCGGGTTTTGAGTTACCATTCTGAGAAAAAACCAGCTATCTTCCTTACTTCGGGTGGGATACTGGAATATGGTAACGTTCTAGATCACCTCTCGGTTATGGCGGAAGATCCTAAGAATCTCCTAGTTATTGTGAATCATCAGCCGGCTGGCAGTTTAGGGGACAAACTGCTTAAAGGACAGCGTTCGGTCTGTATTCCCCGGTGGGATGCCACAGGAACATCTAAGGGTGATTGTCTTATGATGGATGTTCGCATGAGTGTTATGCCTTTCCAGGGGTTTGCGGGGCATGCGGACGGTTATGAGATTCTCGAATGGTTGTCACGGGTAAGGGGGATAAGAAAAGTCTTCGTGGTACACGGTGATTATCAGAATGTTCATGCGATGGCACGCACCATTAAGACAAAACTGGGGTTGGATGCAGTAGCTCCTCGAAAGGGAGAGATTTTTATTATAGACAAGAACATTCGATCGATACAAACCCGTTCAGGAAGGAACTTATGCGCCAGTTTTGGATAGGTAGCAGATGAATATCGTTGTGATTAGCGATCTTCATTTGAGTGAGGGATGGAAATCAAGTACAGGGCGGATCAGTCGGCTGGAGGATTTCTTCTTTGATGACGCATTTGAGCGTTTTCTCTGCTGGCTGAATTCTGAGGGTCGTCGTTTAGGCGTGCCGTGGCGGCTTGTCATAGCAGGGGATATGGTTGATTTTTTGCAGATTGTGGAAATTCCTACAGATATGGATTTGAAACTCCGTCCATCAGAACTGGAGTTTGGACTCGGTACTTCCTCTGACCGAACTGTGTGGAAACTCAATGTACTGATGAATGGGCATGATCGTTTTTTCCGGGCTCTTATCTCATTTCTCGCTGCAGGGAATCATTTAAGTGTTGTTGCTGGTAATCACGATATCGAATGGACAATGCCGGAGGTTAAGAGGGCGTTTTTGGAGTTTCTTGAAAACAAAGCCCGAAAAATGGGGTGTGATTTTCTGAGGTCAAACGTGACATTTCATACGTGGTTTTATTTTGAGAAAGGTACAGTCTGGATCGAACACGGACATCAGTACGATGCTCTGAATTCTTTTGACTTTCCATATTACCCATACATTCCTCAAACCAGGGAAATTCTCCTTCCGGCAGGTTCTTTCTTCGTTCGTTATCTCTTCAATACCGTGGAACAGATCAACCCCTTTGCGGATAATATTAAACCTATAGGGGAGTATCTTAGGCGCTATCTGTTTAGGTTGTTTCTGTCCCGAAATGTTTGGAAAGCCCTGAGGGCTTTTGTCAGGATTGTGGAGAAGATTCGTCCCCTCTCTGGCGAGGATAGAAAGAGACTCTCTGCTTTGAACTTCGAGGGAATGGTGGCTGATGCGTTGCAGTTTGATATTTCTCGATTGCAATTGGAAAGGTTGCGTAGTATGTGGGTACCTTCCAGCATATACAATGAAGGGGTTGTGGGAAACCTTGTTCGTTTCTTTAGGAGCGGAGGAGACGAAGAATATGCAGAAATTGCCGCAGTTATTGCGGATATTTTGGATGTGAAAGTTGTATGTTTCGGACATACACATAATGCCGATGTGAGAGTTCTGGATCGGAGGAGTTGCTATGTTAATACCGGTACCTGGTCTCGTGTCTTTTGTCACGATGAAACAGAGAAATTGATCCGTAGCGAACAGTGTTTTCCTTTTTTGAGTATTGTTCGCAATGACAGTGATCGTTGGGATGTAAGACTCATGAATTGGAGAGACGAGCTCGGTAGAGGGGAAGAGCTGAAACTTTTTGCTTTTTCTTAAAGGGGGGAACAAAAGTGCAGGACTATTCCGATGAATATAGACAACTTTACTACATTTTAGCGGAACGTTCCTTCGCGGGGATATACGTAGTCCAGGAAGGAAAATTTGTGTACCTAAACCCCAACGCCGCCCTTTATGTAGGTTATGTCCCTGAAGAGCTCATAGGTAGAGATTCTATATCGCTGGTACATCCGGATGATCGTGAAATGGCGAAGAACAATGCCCGGCGTATGCTCCGGGGAGAAAGCAGTGTTCCATACGAATTCAGAGTTATAACAAAGCAGGGACAGATTAGATGGATACAGGAGACCGTTACGCCAATCGCGTGGAACGGTAAGAGGGCTGTTCTTGGTAATGCCCTAGATGTGACGTTCAAGAAAGAGATGGATTTAGTCTTAAGGAAGAGTGAGTTGTACTTTCGCAGTCTCTTTGAAAATCTGAACGATGCGGCTTTTGTGATGGAAGAGGATCGTTTCATCCGCTGTAATCGTAAGGCTTTGGAACTGTTCCGCTGCAAACTGGAGGATATAATTGGAGAGACACCTTATGAACATTTCTCTCCATCTCATCAGCCTGATGGACGCCCTTCGCGTGAAGCAGCTCTGGAGTATATAAGGAGGGCTAAAGAGGGGGAGCCTCAGGTTTTCACCTGGGTGCATAGAAGACTGGACGGCGAGGATTTTGAGACAATTGTTAGCTTGAGTAGAATATTTGAGCCCGGTGGCGAAGTTCATTTGATCGCTATTGTTCATGATATCACGGAGCTCAAAAGAATAGAAGACGCCCTACGCGAAAGTGAGCTTCAGTTCAGGACTCTGGTAGAACAGACACCCGATTTTATATTCCGTGTGGATCGTCGTGGAATGTTTACTTACGCTAATCCCCGTTTTGAGGATCTTTTGGGTTACACGAGGGATGAGCTCTACGGAAAACCTTTCACGATCGTCGTTGCCCCGTATTGTATTGATACTGTGAGAGCTAACTTTAAAAGGGGTATTAGAGGAGAATTCATTCAACCGTACGAGGCTGATCTTCTGGCAAAGGATGGTACCGTTTATCCAGTTGAATTTATGACGACCACCTTGTGGGACGAAGAAAAAAGACCCATTGGTCGTTTTGGTATAGGTCGTCGTATTGAGGAGCGCCGTAAGGCAGAAAAACATACAAAAGATGCCTACGCTTTTTTGCGAAATGTCCTTGATTTCTCTCCGGATGCGACAGTTGTCCTGGACCGTGAGAAAAAGGTTGTTATTTGGAACCGAGCTATGGAAGAGCTTACGGGTGTTCCAGCTTCTCAAGTAGTTGGGACGGATGATTATTCATTGCCATTTTATGGCTACAAAAGACACATCGTTGCAGATTTGATCTTAGGGACTGGAGAGTCTGCCGATACAGATATTTTTCAATCACTTCGGCGGGAAGGGGAGACGGTAATTGCGGAGGTTGAGGTTGTTTTTCCTCAAACGCGGAAAAAAAGGGCCATCTGGATACAAGCTGCACCTTTGAGGGATGAGCAGGGAGCTTTAATGGGGGCTATAGAGACCATTAGGGACATAACGGAGATGCGTCAACGAGAGGAGGCCTTGCGGCTGAGCGAGGAACGTTACAGGAGTATTATTGAGAATATGGGGGATGGTTACTATGAGGTGGATCTGCGTGGTAATATCTTATACATGAACAGTGCCGCTATTCAAATCACAGGACGCAGGAGGGATGAGCTTATCGGTGCGAGTTTTCGTATACTTGCGTCTGAAGCTGATGCCCAGAGAATATACGAGGTTTTCAATGAGGTCTTCCGCACGGGAAGTACGTTAAAGAGAGTGGACTGGAAGATGATGCGTCCCGACGGTAAAGAACAGTACGTCCAGGTAACGGTAAGTTTGGTGAGGGATGTGGAAGGTCGGGTTACAGGTTTTCGGGGAATTATTCATGATGTGACAGAGCAACGTCTCTATGCCGAGAAGATCCAATGGATGGCTTATCATGATGTTCTGACAGGTTTACCGAATAGGGCTCTTTTCATGGATCGTTTGCGTCAAATGCTTGCCCATGTGAAGCGTGTTGAAGAGCGATTTGTTGTGATGTTAGTAGATCTAGATAATTTCAAGGAAGTGAATGATAGTTATGGTCACGATATAGGAGATGAACTGCTCAAGGAAATCTCGTTACAAATGAGGAGCAAACTCCGTGAAAGGGATACAGTTGCTCGCTTGGGTGGTGATGAGTTTATTTTGCTCTTTCCAGGGGTAAAGGACAAGAGAAGTGCCTGTAAAGTGGGGGATAAAGTCCTAAAAATTGTTAATAATAAATACAGGATAAGGGACGTTGAATTTAATGTTGCCGCCAGTGTGGGCATTGTTATGTCTCCTGATGATGGAAAAGATGCGGATGAGCTTGTGCGGAAAGCGGATCTAGCCATGTACAGAGCAAAGGCAAAGGGAGGCCGGCGCTATGAGTTTGCCTCTATGTGAGCTGATGTGTTTAGAACTCGATGTTGAGATGGACTTCCGTATCAAATAGATTGGTGAATGATTTTAACATTTCTGATGAGTTGTAATTTTTAATAATGTCCTCCAGAGACTTATCTCTTTTGTCGTTGCTCGTTTTTTCGATCATTTTGAACTGTGGTTGTCTCGTGGTATCCGTGCGGCCGAACTGAAGATTCACCTTTGGGCCCGCTTCTGATACTTGCCCCGATTCTTTTTTATTTACACCATATTCGGGAATTCCTACGAGGTGACTGCCGAACGATTCTCTATTACTCAAGTCCTTTTTAGTTTGGGGAGATATGGGAGAGACCATGGGTGTGCCCATTTTCAATTCCCATCGAACGGTGAAAGGAGGAGGAGAGAAGAGTTCCTGCTGATTCTCGTTGGCGAGGACCAGTGATATGCTGGTGGTCAAAAGTATTGTAAGAAGAATATTAAATTTTTTCTTTAGGGTGAGTGTCATTGTTGTGAATCGAGCAGGCAGAACAAATGTTACTTCGTTAAATGAAAAGAGGCGATCGGTATTCTAACCGATCGCCTCTGCTTTTCAAATTTTTTAGTACTCTAGGTCCTCCATTCCTCCTCCGGGCGGCATCCCTCCTGGCATACCTGGCTGAGTTTTGGGTTTGGGTTTTTCCGCTACCATGGCTTCAGTAGTCATGAGCAGGGATGCGACTGAGCAAGCGTTCTGCAGAGCTAGACGTGTGACCTTTGTAGGATCTATTATACCCGCCTCAAACATGCTTCTGAACTCCCCTCTTTCAGCATCGAAACCAAAATCATCTTTCCCCTCTTTGACTTTCTCCACAATGATAGATCCTTCGTATCCAGCGTTGGCGGCAATCTGACGCAGTGGTTCTTCAAGGGCTCTTCTTACGATGTTCAACCCGTGTTGTTCTTCATCGGGTAGTTGTACATCTTTAAGGGCTTCCAACGCCCGTATATAAGCAACTCCACCTCCGGGAACAACACCCTCTTCCACCGCTGCCTTGGTGGCGTTCAGGGCGTCTTCAACCCGTGCCTTCTTTTCTTTCATCTCTATTTCTGTAGCAGCTCCAACTTTTATGACAGCCACCCCACCCACTAGTTTGGCGAGCCGCTCCTGCAGTTTCTCGCGGTCGTAATCTGATTTGGTTTCCTCGATCTGGGCACGGATCTGCTTGACGCGAGCTGCAATGTCCTCGCTTTTGCCACCACCTTCTATGAGTGTTGTATTGTCCTTATCAATGATAATTTGTTTGCACGTACCTAGGTCGTTTATTGTGACATTTTCCAGTTTGATACCCATGTCCTCAGAGATAAACTTACCACCTGTGAGTATGGCAATATCCTCCAACATCCCCTTTCTTCTCTCGCCGAAGGCTGGTGCTTTAACTGCGGCACACTTAAGCGTGCCTCTTAATTTGTTTACAACGAGTGTCGCCAAAGCCTCACCCTCGACATCCTCAGCAACTATTAACAAGGGTTTGCCACTCCTCGCCACCTGTTCTAGTACAGGAAGGAGGTCCTTCATGGAGCTTATCTTTTTCTCATGGACAAGGACGTAGGCATCTTCTAGACGAACTTCCATCTTGTCAGGGTTTGTAATGAAGTATGGGGAAATGTAACCACGATCGAACTGCATTCCCTCTACAATTTCCAACGTCGTTTCCATTCCTTTTGCCTCTTCCACCGTGATTACCCCTTCTTTACCAACCTTATCCATCGCTTCGGCGATGATCTCACCTATACTGGTGTCATTATTGGCGGAGATGGCACCCACCTGAGTAATCTCCTTCTTGTCTTTCACAGGTTTAGAGATTTTTTTGAGCTCTTCCACCACAAGAGCTACTGCTTTATCAACACCCCGTTTCAATGCCATGGGATTCATACCAGCCGCTACCAGTTTGACCCCTTCTTTGAAAATTGCCTGTGCGAGGATTGTGGCTGTTGTTGTGCCATCACCGGCAAGATCAGAGGTGCGGGATGCTACTTCTTTGACCATCTGTGCGCCCATGTTTTCGAATTTGTCTTCCAGTTCTATTTCCTTGGCAACGGTAACGCCATCTTTGGTGATTGTCGGAGATCCCCATTTTTTCTCAATGACAACGTTCCGACCTTTTGGGCCTAAGGTCACTTTAACGGCGTTGGCTAGAGTATCAACGCCTTTCATTATCTTTTCTCTTCCAAGCACATTGTATTTTATTTCTTTTGCAGCCATTTTCCCATCCCCCTTTCATTTTTCGAGCACGCAGAGAATATCGTCTTCGCGCATCATGAGATGTTCCTCACCGTTAATCTTGACCTCTGTCCCGGCATATCGGCTGAAAAGTACCCGATCGCCAACCTTCACCTCCATGGGTATCCTTTTCCCTTCACGGTCCGTTTTTCCAGGACCAACCGCAACTATCTCACCTTCCTGCGGTTTTTCTTTGGCCGTGTCAGGAATGATGATCCCCCCTGGGGTTTTCTCTTCACTGCTTACGCGTTTGACAAGGACCTGGTCATGTAGTGGTTTAATTTTCATAGAGACTACCTCCTCAATAACAGGTAATTATTGACAATTTCCAAGCTTTGGGGATTTGCGAAAAGAAATCTAATCATGAAAGTCTGATTGTCAAGGGTGAGGGTGAGATTATTTTTATGTGCACACTGCCCGGGTTTTTGAATCGCTGTACTCTGAGGCAGTGCAGACTCTCTCCTCGTTCCACATCAAAAATTTAATTACCATTTCCCAGCAAGGATGGGCTTTTATAATTCTTTTCTTAAATTGTTTCCATCTCCACTCTGGTATGGGTCTCAAGGAAAGGTCAGGGCAGAAGCTGGCATCGTAGAAGACGACACCTTTTTCATTTTCTATTAGCATGTCCCGGACAGATACATGTTCAACGTATCCCGGACACTCCATATCTCCACCTTGAAACGAGAAAGGATAAAGCCAACAGACCCGGGGACGGAGTGGGTGTTCGTAAATGGCACAGAGGTTGTCGTGTCTCTGAAAGGGGCAGGGTTGGGGATGGGTGGTCAATTTGGAAAGGTATCGTTCTCGGTATGTTTTGAGGAGCTCATCTTCGTTTCTATGAAGATCCCTTGCTATGATGATAAGATGATTGTCAGGAATGTAGGGAGTATAGGTTTTACACCTCCTACCAGACTTACGACAAACAAAAGGTACGATCAGATCAAGATCGGGAAACTCGATCTTGGTAAAAAGCCCTCTTTTGGGGTCAATTTTAAATATGTCTCTTTCCATTGGTTGACCTTTATCCGGCTGGAGTTTCTAGGTAGCGGAGTGTTAGATTCTACTGGAGGAAAAAATTCCTACGGGGAAAATATGATTCGTATGACTAGCTTGTAGCACTTACGTAAAATATCGTTGTGTATTATATGCATTTATTTCGGTAAAGGCAACAGAAAATTGCTTATTATTCGTTGACAGGATAACTTTTTTTGGTGTAGTTTTTTTCCGATTTTATTCATTGTCCTAAGCATCTTAACTTTATGCTGTCACATTGAAACACTTGGGAGGTTAGGAAAATGGGTTATGAGTTGCTCTCTCCGATTCCCGGTAAAGTCATGAAGATAATGGTCAAAGAGGGTGAAATGACACGTGAAGACGAAGAAGTAATGAGCATAGAATCCATGAAAATGGAGAATCTAATATACTCACCCACTACGGGCCGTATAACCAAAATAGCCGTAAAAGTAGGTGATGAAGTTGAGGTTAACGATCTTCTCATGGTGATTGAGTGAATTGCTTATGGTTGAAAGGCGGGCAGCAATTTGATTGATCTTGGATTTCTGGGTAGTATCGAGTTAACGGGTGAGTTTCTTGTTGCTCTTCTAAGTATCACACTTATTGATTTAATTTTAGCAGGGGATAATGCTGTAGTTATTGCTATGGCAGTGCAGTGTCTGCCACCCGCCCAGCGAAAAAAGGGGATAGTTCTAGGTGCGGGTGCAGCAGTAGCACTGAGGGTAATTTTTGCTTTTGTAGCATCTCAGATGCTTCTTATCGAAGGTTTGAAACTTGCGGGTGGAATTGTAATCCTTTGGATTGGTTGGAAACTCCTTGTGGACAGTGCTAAGGAAAAAAATATCGAAGTCAAAACGGGTAAGACAGTTTTGCAGGCAGTATGGATTATTGTAATTGCTGATGTATCCATGTCACTGGACAACATTCTGGCTATTGCGGGTGCATCGCGGGGAAATTTCTTTTTGTTACTATTTGGGGTTGCCCTGAGTATACCGCTTGTCGTGGCGGGGAGTAGTATTCTGTCCCTTCTAATTGACCGTTATCCATTTATACTCTACCTTGGGGCTGCTGTTCTTGGTCGAGTAGGGGGGGAAATGATCATCACGGATCCATTTGTAGTATCATTCATGGGTCCATCAAAGTTTATAAAATACACTGTGGAAGTTATCTGTGCAATTGGGGTAATAGTTCTTGCTGTGCTCTGGATGAGGAGAGTTGATAAAGAGCCTCCACCACTTAGAATAAGAGGGAGTAACTGAGTTATTAACTGTAGCCAAGTTTATCTAGTTCATCATCAGTGAAACCAAGATGGTGGGCTATTTCATGAATGACAGTTTTTTTGATCTCTTCTTCAAGCGACGAGAGAGAGTCGCACATTCTTTCTAGGGGTTCCTGAAATATATATATCCGGTCGGGGAGACCGGGCAGTGAGAAGAAACTCTTTTCTTTAAGGGGTTGACCTACGTAGAGACCTAGAGGTACATTGTCTTTTCCTATGCCCAATTCTCTAAGTAGGTTTTTTGAAGGTCTTTTTTTAACCGTTACAATTACGTTGGTAAGCTTAGCTCTGATTTCTTCAGGGAGCTTTTCGATTGCCCTTTTCACTGCCCGGTCAAATTCGGAAACCCGAAATTTCATGTCGTTCCTCTGGTCTATCCTGTGTATATACGGTAATCCACAACGAGAGCGCCTTTTTCGTACAGAAGCACTGGGTTCAGGTCTATTTGATCGATTTCAGGGTGATGTCTTACGAGTTGGGATAGATTTTTCATTAGCGCTATTAGTGCTTTTATGTCCCTTGGTTTTTGACCTCGGAAACCTGAGAGGATGGGGTGTCCTTTGATGTTTTCGATCATGTGGCGAAACTCACTCTCTTTTGCAGGGAGCAAACAGAATTTAACATCTCGGTATATTTCCGTGAAGATACCCCCTAGACCAAACATTAGGGCATGGCCATACTGGGGATCCTTCACGACACCAACGATAACTTCCACTCCCCCTGGTTCGGCCATAGGAGAGATTGTGACGCCCGAAATGCGAGCGTGAGGGGCTTTACCTTTGACCTCTGATATCATCTCCTCGTAAGCCTTTTTAATCTCAGATGATTTTCCTAAGTTGAGTTTCACCCCTCCCACGTCTGTTTTGTGAGAAATATCAGGAGAGTCGATCTTCATTGCCACAGGACCTCCTATACCCCGAGCGATGTTTATCGCTTCAGTTGCTGTTTTTGCTTCATAAGCAGGAACAATGGGGATCTCATATTTTTTGAGTAAACCTGCAGTCTCCGTGTATGGTAGTAGCCTCAAACTTGAAGGACGTGTAACATGTTCTTCTCTTTTCTTTTTCTTTTCGTCGAAGCGGAAGAACTGATATAGGGCTTTGATAGCTCTCTCCGGTGTGGGAAAAACGGGAATACCCTTTTCATGCATTTTTTTTGATTCTTCTCGTTCCACATCGGCACCCCCACAGAAAACAATAAGTTCGTCCTTCCCTGTTACAATTTCAGAGGCACCATGAATGGGGTCTCCGAAGATAACCACGCTCGTATCATAATGACCTTTCGCTGCCTCGATGACTTTAGAATAGAGGGTTGGATCGGTTATTGCGTCGCCAGTCAGGTCAATTGGATTGGTAACACCACAGTGGGGTGGTAGGAAAGAGCGGAGCTGTTTTTTAAGGGCTGGGCTGGGTGGTGGGCTTTCAAACCCTAGTCTCTCACCCTCATCTATGGCCAGGATGGCAGCACCTCCAGAGCTGGAAATGCAGAGTAGCTTTCTACCTTTAGGTTTTTCCATGTAGGCCAGTGCTTTAGCGAAGTCGTACAGCTCTTCCAGAGTGTCTGCCCTATGTATTCTGTACTTCTCAAAGAGGGCAGTGTAGATTTCATCGTCACCGGCTAAGGATTTCGTATGGCTTTCCGCAGCTATCTTGCCCCTTGCTGTTCTTCCCGCTTTAAGAATGACGATGGGTTTTGTTGTTCTGGCGAGTGATTCTCTGAACTTCTCTGGTCTTTTCACACCCTCGATATAAAGGGCAATGACTTTTGTATTTGGATCCTCGTTGAAGTACTGGATGCAGTCCGTTTCGTCAATATCCGCCCTGTTTCCTAGACTTACAAAACAACTAACTCCCAGATGTTCTTCACTGGCCCAATCTATGAGTGCAGCGCCAACAGTTCCACTTTGAGATACGAAGGTCATTCTCCCCTTTGTGGTTATTAAAGGCCAAGATGCACAGAGGTTGTGGTGGGGATGGTTAACCCCCTGGCAGTTTGGACCGATAACACTTATCCCATACTTGTGGGCCAAATTCGCCAGATCTTCCTGGAGTTTTTCTCCTTCCGGTCCTGCTTCGGCGAACCCGCCTGTAATTACAATCGCAGCTTTTACTCCTGCCTTTCCGCAGTCCTCAATGGCCTGTGGCACCATTTTGGCGGGAATAACGATCACAGCCAATTCTGGTGGTTCGGGGGGCGAGGCAATATCTCTGTATACTTTCAGATCCAGTATTGTTTCCGCTTTAGGATTGATTGGATATATTGGTCCTTGAAAGCCTCCATGGATAATGTTGTAGAGGATGTCGTAGCCCAGTTTTCCTGGAGTTGCGGATGCTCCTATCAATGCCACACTCTTTGGTCTGAAGACCGCATCAAGATTCTTTCTCTCCATAACTTCCCCCTTGAATTAATATTTTTGGAAATGTAGGGATTATTAAACATATTTTTGGTTAAAATAATACAGGAAAGTTTTGGATTTTGGGGCTGAAGAATTATCTTCAAAGTAAACGAACGTATTTTAGATTTCTCCGCTCTTTTATACGTTGCTTTTACACCCCCGTTTCTATTCGAAGGGAAATCTCCTTTGAGCAGAATGAAGAGTGTATCAGTAAAGCTGTAGGAAATGTTCTTTTCTATAGGTACGGGAGCATCAAGGTGAACTCTACGGCTGCTTCTTACCATTTTGAAGTGCGCCGTGGGTTTGTTACAAGAGCAGGAAAGATTGTACTCCATTTGGGAGTTGTTTTTATCACAGTTGGAGTTCTCATAGGGACAATTGCTCGCTTGGATGGTCAGTTGTTTGTCGGGGAGGGTGAGAGGAGTAATGTGATATTTGTAGGAGAAAACACGTTTATCCTTCCCTTTAGTGTGAAGCTGGATCGTTTTCATGTTGCATATTACGAAAACGGTACCCCTAACGAGATCCTTTCAGAGATTTCGATTTCGAGGGAAGGTATAGTCGAAGAGGGTACTCTGAGTGTGAATCGACCCTATAAATTTGATGGGTTTTATCTCTTTCTGGTTTCCCATGGATCTCTAAGGGAAGGGAAAGGCACGCGATCTTACAATCAGATAAGGGTTGTTTATGATCCCGGTTTGCCGTTTCTCTTCGCAGGTGCTATTCTTCTTGTGCTGGGTATTTCTTTTACTTTTCTATTTTCTGGAATCCAAGTAAATGTAGATGTGGACCCCCTGAGCGGGGTCACTTTGGTTGTGTTTTCCGGTGTTACCCATGGTTTCAAAATCCCGCTGGAGAGGGAAATTGGGTATCTAATAGGTAAAGTTTCTCAAGAAGGTAGGAAAATTAAGGGATGATTGATGTTTTTTTTCTAAGGATCGCTGCAAGCTTGTATCTCATTTCTTTGCTACTTAGTGTTCTCTCTATTTTCTTCAGAGAAAAATATTCACTTGTAACTTCGTTTCGCATAGTTACATTTATTGGGCTCACTTTACACGTTCTTAGTTTTTCTGCCCGCGTATGGCAATCCTATGAACTTCATAAGGGTTATTTCCCCGTCGTAAGCATGTATGAGTCACTCACTTTTTTCTCAATGACAGTTATGTTTTACTATTTGTTTCAGAGGGATTTGGAGAGTGAAGAAACGGTAGGATTTTTTGTGACGTTGTTTGTTTTCTTGTTGGCCGGTTGTCTTGCATTCGCCTCCCTGTTTGACAAGGAAATGCGGCCTGTTTTACCCTCTTTAAAGGGCTTGTGGTTGCCTATACATGCGCTTACCTGTCTTATTGGATATGCGGGTTTTACTGTTGCCTTCATACTGGGAATTGTGTATTTAATGCGTAATATTTTTCGATTCAGGTCGTCCGTTGGTCTTGAGGACGTTGTTTTCTGTGCTTTAGATAGGTCAATTAACGTGGGTGTATTTTTCTTCACCGTGGGTTTTGTAGCGGGGGTAATCTGGGCCCATTATGCATGGGGTGCGTACTGGAGATGGGACCCTAAGGAAGTGGGATCACTTATCACCTTATTGGTGTACGTGGGGTATATCCATGTGGATGGTTTGGTAGGGTTGAGTATCCATACCAAAATTTTTGTTGTTGTTCTTGGTTTTTTGTGTGTAGTTTTTACGTACTTCGGTGTTAATTACCTATCGAGCGTTCACGTTTACCATGGGATGTGAGTGGTGTCGCAGCTAAAAATTGGACATTCAAAGCCATCACCGGAAGTTCCCGGACCTATTCATCCTCGCGGTCTTACCGTTCGTCTTTATCCTTTTTTAGTCATTGTTATCATTGGGCTTGTTTTATATGGAGCCCTGAAGTATGTCAAAAGCTCTCGTCCCTTTGTGATGGCGGAGGAGTTAATACGTGGCAGTAGTGAAGTGCGGTCACTCATAGGTGAAGTAAAGGATTGTACGCCGTGGTTGCCAGTGAGTGTCAGTGAGACGAAGAAGGGCATTGAAGTAGTTATGACAGTGCGGGTTGAGGGAAAAATGGGAAGTACTATTGTGAAATGCCGTTTTTTATATGCCGGCAAGAAATGGCGACTCCTAAGTGCTGAAATGCAAGAACCCCGAGGAACATTTCGACCTTTGAAGGTGGTGCGGGAAATACAAAGCGGCGGCAAGGAAGAACTGCTCAACGAAGCACATCGATTTTTCAGGGATGGTGATTTAGATGGTGCAATACATAGGTACAGTGAAATAATTGCCCTGGATCCGCAGTTTGAAGTAGCCTATTTCTGGCGGGCTGTGGCGTATGTGAAGAAGAACAGGTATGACGAGGCGGAAGGTGACTTCAGAGCTGTTGTGCAGTTGAATCCCAGGAATGTGAATGCTTATAACTGGCTTGGCTGGTTGTATGCGCAACGGCGTAACTATTCCCGTTGCGTGGAGGTTCTAAGTAAAGCAGTGGATCTTAAAAAGGATAACGGCTGGGCTTATTTTACCCGAAGTCGGTGTCACTATCTTAGTGGTGAGAGGGAAAAGGCGTTAAGAGATTCGGAGGAAGCCTGTACTCTGGGATATAAAAGGGCATGTGCAATGAGGGATAGGTTGGGAAGATGATTGTTAAAGAAGGAGGGTTTTTTTTCGTACCCACTTCACTTGACGAGAGAGAAGGACGGGAGGCTATTCGTAGGTTGCTTGAGAAGTTTGATATTCCCTTTAAAAAGGGGGACGCGGTTGGTATTAAAGTACACTGGGGAGAACGGGGAAACCAGAGCTACCTGCCTCCTTTTTTTGCGGCGGAAATTGTGGATTGGCTTAAATCGAGGGGTTTTTCATCTTTCATTTTCGATACGACCGTCCTCTATTCCGGAGGGAGGAGGGATGGGAGAGAGGCCTTAAAGACAGCCGCACAGCATGGTTACACAGAGGACTACCTGGGATGTCCCGTGATTATAGCCGATGGTTTCGATGGTAGAGACACTGTAGACATAACAGCTGGTTTCAAGCACTTCACCACGGTACAAATTGGGAATGTGCTGAATAGGGCGCAGGGGTTTGTCATATTTTCCCATTTCAAAGGACACATGGCAGCGGGTTTCGGAGGTGCGGTGAAGAACATCTCGATGGGTTTTGCCTCTAGAGCCCAGAAACAGAGGATGCATGCTGATGTTCATCCTGAACTAAACCGTTCTCAGTGTTCCCGTTGTGGCCTTTGCAGTCAGATATGTCCCGTGCAAGCCGTTCAAGGTGAGAAAGGTCAGTATCCCACATTCGATCGCGAAAGATGCATCGGTTGTGCCCAGTGTATCGGTTTGTGTCCGGAGGTGGCCCTTAAGATCTTTTGGGATACGGATAACCGGGTATTCCAAGAGAGACTTGTGGAAACAGCGGCAGCCGTCTGGAATGTTATAGGAGGAAGGACAATAGTCGTAAATGCCCTTTTGAAGATAACCACTGACTGTGATTGCCTACCGGGTAGGAATCCTGTAATTGCCCCTGATGCAGGTCTCGTAGGTGGCTATCATCCTGTGCGGGTAGATCGTGAATCCCTCAAGATTGTGGGTGAAAGTGTCATAGACAGAACTCACCCGGGTGTGAACTGGAGACGTCAGTTTGATTATGCAAAAGAAATAGGTTTCTGGGATCTTCAGGTGATATGAGAGAATTCAAAGTGGGAGAGAAGTGGATGGATAGGGTAAAGGTTCTTCTTGTCTACCCTGAGTACCCAAATACCTTCTGGAGTTTCCGGTATGCCCTGAATTTTATCTCCAAGAAGGCGAGTCATCCCCCCCTGGGGCTGTTAACGGTTGCCGCGCTTCTTCCTGAAGAGTGGGAAAAAAGGCTTATCGACATGAATGTGAGTCCTTTGAAGGAGGAAGATCTCCAGTGGGCGGATTATGTCTTTGTTGGTGCCATGTCGATTCAGGAACATTCCGGGCGCGACGTTTTACGTCGGGCGAAGGAGCTTGGTAAGATAACAGTGGCGGGAGGTCCTCTCTTCACTGTGCGTTATGATGAGTTTGAAGACGTGGATCACTTTGTGTTGAATGAAGCAGAGATCAACCTGCCTTTTTTTATTGAGGATCTTAGAGCGGGGAGAGCGAAGAAGATTTACAAGACCGATGATCTTGCCGATATAACGAGGACACCCGTTCCCAGATACGATATAGCTGAGATGCGCAAATATGCCTCCATGTGTATCCAATACTCCCGTGGCTGCCCATTTGATTGTGAGTTCTGTGAAATTACCTTTCTCTTTGGAAGGAGACCCCGCACGAAGGAAGGTCGCCAGATCATAAATGAATTGGAATTCCTCTACAAGCTGGGATGGAGGGGAAGTGTATTTTTTGTGGATGATAATTTTGTGGGAAACAGGAGAAAACTGAAAGAGGATCTTATGCCCCTTCTTATTGCCTGGCAGAAGAAAAAAAATTATCCATATACCTTTTACACGGAGGCTTCCATAAATGTTTCCGATGATGAGGAGCTCATGGATCTCATGGTTCAGGCAGGATTTAACGCGCTCTTCGTCGGTATTGAATCTCCTCATGTGGAAAGTCTTGAGGAATGTGGGAAGAATCCAAATGTGAGGAGGAACCTACTGGAGAGTGTGAAGAAGATTCAGACGGCAGGATTTGATGTTCAGGGGGGGTTCATTGTGGGTTTCGATAATGACCCCCCCAACATATTTGATAAAATTGTCGATTTTGTTATGCAGTCCAATATAGTAACAGCAATGGTGGGACTACTGAATGCACCTGAAGGGACGAGACTCTACAGGAGACTCAAGAATGAGGGAAGGATACTGAAGTTTATGACGGGAGATAATACAGATTTTTGCACGAATGTCATCCCTAAGATGGGATTGGAGACCCTGATTAAAGGGTACGAGAGAATTGTGAAAACCCTCTATATGCCGAAGATGTATTACAAGCGGGTGAAAGGTTTTTTGAAGGTTTTTGAACCACGGCAGAAGAGGATATTCCACATCAAATGGATGCACATTGAAGCCCTTGTGAAGTCTATGTTTGTACTCGGCTTAAAGGAAAAGGGAAGGTGGGAATACTGGAAGCTTTTCTTCTGGTCCTTGATTTTTAAGCCGAGGATTTTCCCGTTGTCCATAACTTTTGCTATCTATGGATACCACTTTCGCAAAGTCTTCGAGAGATGATGATGCGTGAGGGGGAATTTCCTGTATATGAGGGGAGGAAGTGTGGATTATGCCTGTTTATGAGCTTGAAGGGAAGAGACCAGTGATAGCGTCGGATGCTTATGTGCATCCCGCTGCGATACTGATAGGAGATGTGAAAATTGGCAGTGGTTGCTTCATTGCCCCTGGGGCTGTTCTTCGGGCGGATTTTGGCCCAATTATAGTTGGAGAGGGAACGAGTGTTCAGGATAACGCCACGTTGCACGTAAATCCCAACGAAAGATTAATCATAGGTATGAACTGCATTGTGGGTCATAACGCTGTTTTGCATGATGTTTTTGTGGAGGACGGTTGTGTTATCGGTATGGGGGCTGTGCTTATGGCTCATGTTAAGTGTGAGCGAGGTGCCTTTGTTGCCGCAGGGGCGGTGGTTCCGCAAAACATGGTTGTTCCCGCGGGGAAACTCGCTGCTGGAAATCCCGCGAAGGTGATAAAGGATGTGACTGAGGAAATGGTGGCTTACGCTACCCTCGGTGTGTTGGAGTACAGAAAGCTATGTAGCAGATATATAAAAGGAATAACCACTGTTGGTTAGGTGAATGGCCACCTGCTAGCCTTGAGATGCTAGAGTTTGGTTATTAAAAAAGGATAATGAAGGTCACATGGTATGCCCATCCTCAACCAGGCGTTGCGTTCGTCCATCACGTTATTGATAACATCCCTGATCAAGACTTTTTCCCCCTCCCTTAAGATTTCTGTATACACACTTATGCTTTCAACCTGCGTGGGGGCTGTTTCTCCCGTTTCTTCCGTATAAAAAAGACGAGCTTCTTCGAGTGTGTCGGCGGCAATTATGAAATTGCCTATCCTGAAGGCTTCCATCTTTCTCTCCTTCCCGAATGATGGGTAATTTTAGACTATCGTTGACAGTTGTCAACTACGTGTTATGAGCTTTCTTTTTTCTTCCCGTTTCTCTTCTGAAAGTAAGCACCCCTGGAGGCACTTCTGGGTGCAATCTCCGTCACAGGGTTCGATATGGCTTGTTACTGTGGTTGCTGGTAGATGGGCTTTTATCCTTCTTTTCAGTTCGCGGGTTATTGAGTGGGCTTCTTCTACTGTCATATTTGGATCCACTTTTATGTGAAACTCCACAAAGCGAAAATTGCCGGCTTTGCGGGTTTTTAAATCGTGGAATCCCGCTATACCTGGGCCGTACCCTGAAATGGTTTTGTGGATCCATTCCAGTTCATCTGAGGGTAGACGGGTATCCAAAAGATCACGTCCAGCCTTCGTTGTGAGGTCGTATGCAGCTTTCATGATCATTATTGCCACTAGTATGGCAATGACCGGATCGAGCCACGCAAGGTTCACTCCCGGAACGTATTTATTTCCCAGCATGATGATGATGAGGGCGAGCATCACCCCTGCAGATGTTAGCACGTCCGCCTTGAGATGCCATGCATCTGCGGTAAGAGCAATGGAGTCCGTTTCTTTCCCAACACGGAAGAGTTTTCTGGAAACAACGGCATTCATGATAATAGAAAAGAGCATAACTAATGCGCCCCATTCTAAATCTCTCACAGGTGCGTGACTCCGGAGTTTTTCCACAGCCTCAATTATGATCCATAAGGAGGCGATGAAAAGTAAGATGGCTTCCACAGCACCTGATGCGTTCTCGATTTTACCATGTCCAAAAGGATGATCGCTATCGGCGGGGCGGTGGGATATTTTCACTGATATTAGGGCGATGATTGCGGCGATGAGGTCTATGGCGGAGTGTATTGCCTCTGAGATAACAGCGAGTGAACCTATGCTTAATCCCACAACAATCTTAACCAGAACCAAGATGCTGTTGGAGACCACCGATAGGAGGGCGGTTTTTTCTTTACGCACCTGCTGGGCAGGCTGTGTTTCGTTTTGGCTTGATGTCATTTATGGCCACCTTTGATTCATAATTTCCCAATATATTTTTTTCACCGGCTAACGTAAAGGGTTTTTATCCGGCATTTACACACACTTGGGCATGGTTGGTTTTTGGTTAATGTATAAAAGCGAGAAGTGTTTCCATAATCTCATCGGGCAGGGTGTCTCTATTTGTCCTCGTTACTGTAAAGAGTTTGACGTCCGGCCGTGTTTTTAATTCTGAAATTAAACCACCACCTTTGACTGCTACCGTTCCGAGGACGGGGGATTTTGAGTTGAGAAGATTCAATACCGCTTTACAGAATTGTAAGGAGAAGCATTCCATCTTACCCACTTCATCGATGATGTATAAAAGTGCCTTATGAGGAGTGAGACGCGGGAGAACGGTGCGTTCAAACCCGTTAACATCGACACCGTAACGGCCTACCCTTCTGACACTGCTTATGTTTATATGAGCCAGGATCCCTTTGCTACCGTCCAGTGTCTTTACTGAAAAACCTACACGGTTTGCTCCCTCTCTTATCTCTTCTGTTAGGAAGCCAGATAAGGTGATGTCCGGAGGAAGCTTACGGATGATCTCTCTTATGACGGTGGTTTTTCCTATGCCGGGTAGGCCTGTTATGAATATGTTCTTCTTTGCTATGTCCATGTTTAGCGGTGTGTTTTTACTATTAAATGGCAAACTACTCGGTTGTCAATACACGGGGAAAAGGTTTATAAGAGATTGACCGAAAATCGTTTTGGAATAGGGGAAACGGATGTCCTACCTTTTTGTGTTATTCTTCTCAGCGGTAGGAACGTTATTGTTGGTCAAGATGCTATTCGTATTTTCCATCTTGATTGCTTTGCCCATCACAGGTGGGGCTATGTTTCACCCGTCGGCGGGTATAAGGGTTAAAACTTTTCTGGATCGGATGCCTATGAAGAAAGGGGAACTGCTGATTGATATAGGATGCGGTGATGGAAGGGTACTTCTGGAAGCCAACAAACGGTACGGGGTGAGGGCGCTGGGTTATGAGGTGAATCCCTTTGCTTATTTTTTAAGCAGAATTCGAGCTGCGGGAATTCCGAATGTGGAAGTTAGGTGGCGGGATTTCTGGAAGGAGGATTTGAGTGGGGCTGATGTCGTCTTTTGTTATCTTTTTCCCGATGTTATGGAGCGTTTGGGTCAAAAACTTTCTTCAGAGTTGCGACCCGGAACCCGTGTAATTTCCTGCAACTTTCCCATACCAGGGTGGAAACCTATTGATGTAGCCTTCCCACCATCCTCTCTACACGGCGATCCTATATACTTTTATGAAGTGGGGAAAATTTAATTGTACCTTTTGATGGTGAGAGTCCCCAATGAGATGAACCCTTGTTCCCTAGATTACCTTCCCTGCCAGATGGGTTTCCGTTTTTCTAAGAACGCTTTCAAACCTTCCTTCGCATCCTCAGTGAAGAGATTGCTCACCATAACTTCGCTACCGAAGGTATACGCTTGGGCGTCGCTCATATTCACCTGAGTGTAGAACGCCCTTTTCCCAAGGCCAAGTGTATAGCGGCTTCCAGCGGCGATCTCTTCTGCCAGTTTAAGAGTTTCCTCTTCGAGACGATCGAGGGGCACCACTCTGTTTACAAGACCAAAATCCAGCGCTTCTCTTGCCGAGATCATTCGACCTGTGAATAGCATCTCCAATGCCCTCTTCCTTCCTATGGCCCTTACGAGAGGAATGGCAGGTGTTGTACAGAAGAAGCCGAGAAGCACACCTGGTGTCTGGAAGGTTGCCCCTTCCTCAGCCACTGCAAGGTCACATGCAGCGACGAGTTGACACCCTGCCGCGGTGGCCACTCCATGAACCTGTGCAATAACAGGTTGGGGCATCTTCTGTAGACGTTTCATGAAAAAGCCGCATGTTTGGAAAAGATCATCGTAGAAAGCTTTGGGTTTATCGATAAGTTCATTTATGTCGTGTCCGGAGGAGAATACACTACCCTCACCCTTTATGATAACGACCTTTATTGCCTCATCTTTAATCAGGGTTTCCTGCAGGGCAATCAGCTCTTTAAGCATTTCCTGGGAGAGGGCATTTCTCCTTTTGGGGTTGTTTAAGATGATATAGCCAATGGAACCCTTTGGTTCGAACCTTACGTAACGATAATTCATTTTTCACCTCTCTTTTGAGTAGCTTGCCGGCAAATTTGTTGATTTTAATTCGCCGTTCTAAAGGTTAGTTTTGATTCGTAGAATTCTGCCGGGGTTGCTTTATCGTCTCTTTCTTTGATTTTTATTTTTAACGCTCTTGTCTTAGAGTAGATTTCCTCCTCCCGTTCCTTCACTGAAAAGACACCACCCATTGCCTCTGTGACGATATCTCCGAGTGGGGCTGTTCCCGCAAAGATGAGAATACTTTCTTCACCAAAAGGTGGTGTCACCTCCAGTTCAAAACGGTCCTCCCCTGAGGGGATTTCGTACACGATCCCACCGTTAAAGTAGTTGTTCTCTCGGAAAGGATTGGGGAGTAGTTGTGTTGTATTGCCGCTTGCGTCTTTGTGAATAATCCTTGCGTAGAAAGGTTTGTTACCCCGGATGAATATTTTGATTTTTTCTCCCTGCCTGTACGTCTGCTTATCCGTCCAGAGCTTAACTGTAAGGGGTGCCATAGGGTCGCTCAGCATCTCTTCTATTTTTGGCTTCGTTCGAATTTCTTCGGGGATGACTTCTGCCCTTACCTGTATTAGGAAACATTCACCCATTTGTGGGTCTCTGTACCATTCCTTCTTCTTTTCCTCCAGTATTTTCACTTTCCCGTGGGAGTAGGCAGAAACTATATCGCGCTTTAGTTCAAAATCTTTAATTGTTGTCTCACTTTCAATGTAGCTTAAAGTTTTTTCCTGGGCGTTCCTCTTTGCGTTAAGGAGAGCTATATTTTCTGTCTGTTTCCTCGATCTATCCTCCCCCATGCATGCATAACCTTCGCTCTCGACGATTGTGGACTGCATTGCCTGCAGATGGCACAAGGGGATAATTGTGAGGGTTGCCACGAGGATTAAGAAAAAAAATTTAGAAGAGTTCATCTATCTTTCATTCCTGATGTTTCATTGCATTAACGTGGTTTTGTGGTGCTTTTACATATAAGCTCGCGGTTCAGATGCTTACTTTTACTTAACAACTCAATGATGGAAATGTCTTCGTTGAGGGAATCTTTCATGAGGTTTATCGCTATTGCGATGTAAGGATCCTTACTCTCCCTGTTCAGGGTGTAGTTCACCCACAATCCATCTTTCCTCTTCTGGACGAGCCCTACTTTTTCCAAAACTTTTAGATGTTTGGATACCGTTGGCTGGGCGATACCAAGGAGGGCTTGCATTTCACAAACACAGAGTTCTCTATCTTCGAGGAGTTTAAGGATTTTCAATCTATTTTTATCGGCTAGAGCCCTTATAACTTTCAGAAATTCGTTCATTAACCATTTCGTAGGTTGGGGGTGGTGGGACGTAAGCTTACGTCCCACCACCTTTTCCGTTAGACGTTCTCCAGCACTATGGCAAATCCCTGGCCGCCGCCGATGCACAGTGTTGCAAGACCCAACTTGAGATTCCTCTTCTTCATTTCCATGGCCAAACCGTATGTAATTCTTGCACCTGTGCATCCTATAGGATGACCTATTGATATACCGCCTCCGTTCACGTTGAGTTTGTTTTCATCGATCTCCAGTTCTCTTATGCAAGCGAGAGCCTGAACGGCGAAGGCTTCATTAAGTTCAACGAGATCGATATCCTTCATCGTTATACCGAGCTTCTTGAAGAGTTTTCTCACTGCCGGAATGGGACCAAGGCCCATGAAGTTGGGATCCACACCACCTGCGGCATAACCCAGAATTTTTGCCAGTGGTTTCAATCCCAGCTCTTTTGCTTTATCTGCAGACATGACCAACACTGCCGCTGCTGCATCATTAATACCGGAAGCGTTACCCGCTGTGACAGTACCATCCTTCTTGAAAGCAGGTGGTAATTTTGCCATTTTTTCTAAGGTTGTCTCCATCGGACGCTCGTCCACCTTAAAAACGATGGGGTCTCCTTTCTTCTGAGGAATCACGACGGGCACGATTTCATCGGCTATTGCCCCACTTTTGATCGCCGCAATAGCTTTCTGATGGCTCTTTAAGGCAAAGACATCCTGCTCTTCTCTGGATATGTTATAGAGCTTTGCAATCTCCTCGGCGGTGTTTCCCATGTGGTACCCGTAGAATATTTCGTAAAGCCCATCGAACACCATTAAATCAGCAATTTGACCATACGGCATGTTCATCCGGTAACCCCAGCGAGCGTTAGGAAGGATGTAAGGGGCCATGCTCATGTTTTCCATACCACCGGCTATCACAACTTCTGCGTCGCCAGCTTTTATTGCCTGAGCGGCTAGAGCTATGGCTTTCATACCGGAGGCACATACCTTGTTCACGGTGATGGCGTTTGTTTCTTCAGGTAGACCGGCGAAAAGGGCAGCCTGTCTCCCTGGATTCTGACCCTGACCTCCCTGGAGGACGTTACCCATTATGACCTCATCGACGTAGATGGGCTGGAGGGAGTCATCGTAGTCGTAAAATTTCTTATGGAAGTCCGTTTTGTCGTAATCTCCAAAAATGGTAGGTCGGCAACTTTTGACAAAGTCGGTAATGGTGGGACGCAGACCAGCTCTTTTCAAAGTTTCTTTGATAACTATGGCACCCAAATCAACCGCTTTTACGTCTTTTAGAGTTCCTCCAAAAGACCCAACTGCTGTGCGTGCACCAGTTACAATAACAACATCCTTCATCTCCTATCCTCCTTATGTTTTTTGCCCGAAAGGGTTCAGTTTTATCGACTATTCCTACATAAACCATCACCAGGTCCGATGGATAACTCATATGTTTGGTTGGGCATATTTCCCTTAATGGCCAGGCAAGAATATATATATTGGAGTGTAAACGCAAGACTTTTTTGCCACTAGTGGAGTCGGCAAACAACGATGCCCGTTCTCTCATCACCGGCGTAAAGGTAATCTACAATGCTATCTCTTGACTCAATTACACATCCCTCCCGGGAAGATGCGTGGATCATATGTGCTTTATCTCTAATTGTGATGATTCCCATGTGAAGACAATCCAGACCGTCGATGTTTGTGGCTATTCCCACGATGTCCCCTTCCTGCAGTTTCCCTACCACCAATTCCAGTTTTTCCTTGGGGATAATGTGTCTTTGTTTTTGGGAGAGGATGTCCTCGATTTGTTTCATCGCTGTTAAGTTGTCAGGGTTTTCCAGTGGTCTGTAGAGGTTCTGATGGTTGGTCATGAAGGAGATCTTTCTTTCGTCTTTGACACCACCCATCTCCTCTGTGAGGTTCCTAAGAATGCCATTCCGTTCGTTTTCGTGGATCCAATCGGTGAGGTAGTGGAGCCTGGATGGGTATCCTTCAATCTTGCCGTTTCTGTAACGCAGCGATCTGAGAGCTTCGGTGAAGGAGGAAAGGCCCACTTTCCCCGAGGTCCACATAAGCACAAAGGCCAAGCACGTTTCCACGAAAGTCTGGCAGTCAAATGTACGAAGATTGATCACAAGCTCTTCGGTGTCATTTACGTCCAGGGTTTTGCTTCTGTAAGGGCTGCCTAGGAAATGTCGGGCGACGGTGGTGAGCAGAACACCTTTTGAAAGTTTGGAGTAACTATGGCGGTTACCGAAGTCAATCAAACTGTTGAGTACTTCCAGATCTTCTGGTTCTATCCGCATAGCTGATCAGTGAATTCCGTATTTTTTCATTTTGAGGAGAAGGGTCCTCCTGGTAATGCCGAGTCTTCTTGCCGTTTCGCTTTTATTGCCTGAAAATTTCTTCAATGTAGCACTTATTACCTCTTTCTCTAACTCGTCAAGGGATGTGTGTCCGGCAAACTTTTCAAGTGTTAAAGGAAGGGTTTCTTCCTCGGTTATAGCTGACAGAAGGTAGATATCCCCCTCTTCGATGAAGTCCCTCTGACAGAATATCACCGCCCGTTCAATGGTGTTCATAAGCTCTCTCACGTTTCCCGGCCAGGAATGTTTGAGAAATTTATCCATGGCCTGGGGTGTAAATCCCCGTATGTTTTTACCGTTTTTGCTGGAGAAGTGGCGGAGAAAATGTTCGGCGAGGAGAGGGATGTCCTCCCTGCGATCCCGGAGTGGTGGTACATATAGGGTTACCACATTTAACCTGTAGAAGAGGTCTTCACGAAAACTTCCCTTTTTGATTGCTGCCACAAGGTCCTTGTTTGTCGCAGCTATTATGCGGACATTCACCTTTATCACCTCATTTCCCCCGACCCTGGTTATTTCCCTGTCCTGAATGGCCCTTAGGAGTTTTGCCTGCATGGCGAGGGATGATTCGCTTATCTCATCCAGGAATATAGTTCCTCCCTCCGCCTGGCGGAATTTTCCTTCCTTTCTATGATCGGCACCCGTGAATGCCCCTTTCTCATGGCCGAAAAGCTCACTTTCCAGAAGGGTTTCAGTGATGGCCGCGCAGTTTATCTTTACGAGTGGTCCATTGCGGCGTGGACTCCAGTAATGGATGGCCTCCGCTATCAATTCCTTTCCTGTTCCTGATTCTCCCGTGATTAAAACTGTAGCCTCTGTGGGCGCTACCTGGTGAACCATCTCCAGGAGTCGGGTCATGGAATACGACCTGCCGATGATTGTAGGACCTTCCTGGTTATGTTTTATCCTCTTTTTGAGATCGATGTTTTCTTCTTTCAGTTTTTTGTGTTCTATGGCCCTTTCTATCTTGATCTTCAGTTCGTCGAAGTTGAGAGGTTTTTGGAGGTAGTCGTACGCACCCTTTTTTATCCCCTCAACTGCGGTTTCGATGGAGGCATACGCCGTTATAAGTATTACGGGTATAGCGGGATTGTAATTTTTTATGTGTTCCAGGGCGTCGAGGCCGGACATGTTGACCATACGAATATCCATGAGGACAAGATCGTATGGTCTTTCCTTTACATTAGAGACGGCCTTATCACCGTCCTCGACCTCAATTACATTGTATCCCCAGCTTGTGAGGAGTGTTTTCAACATAATTCTGTGTGCAGCATCATCATCCACGACCAGGATGTCGTATTTGTCCGTCATATGGATTTCCTCTCATCTATCGTATGGGGTAGGTGGAGAAATACACAAGTGCCTTTCCTCTCTTCACTTTCCAGACGTATGCTCCCTCCGTGGGATTCCATGATGCGCGAGGCTATTGCAAGACCCAGACCTACTCCCGATGGCTTTGTGGTGAAGTAGGGATCAAACACACGGTTTAGGTCCTCTTTTTTTATGCCAGAACCTGTATCCTTCACAATCACTGTGATTCCTCTTTCATTACTCTGAGATTTTACCTCAAGTGTACCACCATCGCTTAGCGCGTCAATGGCGTTGATAAGGACATTTAAAAACACCTGTCTTATGTGATCCGGGTCTATAAAGGCGAAGAGACCTTCTTCGAGGTCAAAGTTGAGGGAGATGTTTTTTTCCCTTAAGCGTTCTTCAACGAGTCTTAAAGATTCTTCGATCAGCCCCTTCATATCCACTCTTCGCCTTATTATTTGCGGTGGACGAGCGAGGTCTAGTAGCTGTGTTATCACGCGATTTAGACGATTTACCTCACTTAACATGAGTTCTGCAATCTCGGCGTCGTTGGGCGTATGCTGATATCTTTCTCGGAAATAGGTGGCAAATCCCTTTATAGAGCTCAGTGGATTTCTTATCTCATGGGCAACACCTGCTGCCAGGTTGCCGAGAGCGGCAAGTTGCCGGTTCCTTGCAATTTCTTCGTGTAATTTTCTCATTTCCGTTACATCTCTGAAGAGGAGCAATCTTCCTGTTTCTTGACCATCGTTCCACAAGGAGCGGGTTATTTCCAGGAAGACTTTTCTCCCTGGTTCCGCGGAAAATTCTACTTCCTCCAAAGTGTCTTCTCCTTTTTTTGTGAGATATTCAACAAACAGGGGGTGTAAGACTTCTGAAGGAGATTTTCCTATTGTTTGAGTTGCCTTTTTGCCTGTTATTTTTTCTGCCATTTTGTTGAAGAAGACGATCTTCCCTTCAGCATTTACGGCAATCAGGCCTGCGGGCATTTGCTCCATGAGGTGGTCAGAGAAGGCTTGCATGCGTGTTATTGATCTCTTTGCCCCGCGGTAGCGCTCCGCAAGGAAGATCGCAGTGATACCTGCGAAGCCGGCAAGACAGAGAAATGTGACGGTCAAAATTGCCCTTTTGGTCTCGATACTTCGGGAAGCAACAACAGGACTCGTATCCAACCCGACAAAGATGAAATACCCTTCAATTCTCTCACTGGGCGGTGTTTCTCTCTGGAGTTTCGGATAGGTTATGAAGCGACGATAAACTTCAAATGTGTCAGCCCCATTTACGTTTGGTATCCTTCTCCAGTAGGTGATGTTCTCATTTATAGTGGTTTTTAAATCGAAGCCAGGTTCGTAGATGTCTCCGATGAGAGCTGGTTCACTGTCCGCTAATATGGTGCCATCGGCGGATGTTATAATGATGTAATCTACCCCTGGTTGTTGGGCCGTTTCCATGAGTAGTTTTTGCAACTCAAAGGCTCCCCATTTTAAGCCTATTCCCGTACGAGCCCCTGCTTCGAGAGAGCGGATAATGGCCTCTCCTTTCTCAATGAGGAGTTTTGCTGTTAGAGCTTCCTGTCTTTTTATGTCCCGCACGAGGATGATTGTAAAGAGTAATACAAGAAGGGCGGCGGATGCTATAAGGGCCCATGCAGGAATGGAAAGCTTTGATTGCTTAACCTTTTGCATGAAAATTTCTATAGCACGATTCAATTTTACTTTACTACACCTCGCTTAAGTGGCAGTTCGGTAAGTAACTCTTGATTTGTGGTTGTTGAATGTTTTATGGTGGGTGAACTCGCAGAGATGGGGGGATTTCGATGGGAATGACGATAACGGAAAAGATTCTTGCGGCTCATGCCGGTATGGATGTTGTCAAACCCGGCATGATTGTTGAGGCTCGTGTGGATGTGGCGATGGCCCATGATGTAACAGGGCCAATTGCTATCGAGGAGTTTAGGAAGGCGGGGGCAAAGAAGGTATTCGATCGTGACCGCATTGTGCTTGTGTGTGATCACTTTACCCCAAACAAGGATATAGCCGCTGCCAAAAACTGTAAGATTTTGAGGGATTTTGCAAAAGAACATAATATTCGGTACTTCTACGATGGAGGAAATGCGGGGATCTGTCATGTTCTTCTTCCGGAGCAGGGTTTGGTGGTTCCTGGTGACCTTGTGGTGGGTGCGGACAGTCACACCTGCACCTACGGTGCACTTGGTGCGTTTGCCACCGGTGTGGGCAGTACGGACCTGGCGGCTGTGATGATAACGGGGAAGCTCTGGTTTCGCGTTCCCGAGACGATTAAGGTCGTTCTTGAGGGTCGGTTGCGTCCCTCGGTTTCTGGTAAGGATATCATTCTTTACCTTATCGGGAGATTGGGAGTGGAAGGGGCAAACTATAAAGCTCTGGAGTTTACAGGTGATGCGGTGGGTCAGCTCACGATGGCCGACCGCTTCACCATCGCCAATATGGTTGTGGAGGCGGGTGCTAAAAATGGCGTCTTTGAAGCGGACGATGTTACTAAGAGCTATGTGCGTGAATACGGGAACAGAGATCCCGTTTTTGTGTATTCCGATCCCGATGCTGTTTATGTTGATGTAGTTCCAGTTGATCTGGATAAATTAGAGCCCCAGGTGGCCTTCCCACATCTTCCGTCCAATGTGAAAGGCATAAGCCAGGTGGGTTCCATTCCCATTGATCAGGTTTACATTGGATCGTGCACAAACGGTCGTATCGAGGATCTGCGTGTCGCTGCGAGGTTGCTGAAAGGAAGAAAGGTGGCCCGTGGGGTCAGGCTTATTGTGGCACCCGCAACCCCAGGTGTTTATCGTATGGCCCTCGAGGAAGGTTTGATAGAGGTATTTCTCGATGCGGGTGCGGTAATTAGCCCACCTACCTGTGGTCCGTGTTTGGGAGGTCACATGGGGGTGCTTGCGGAAGGCGAGAGGGCGGTATCCACAACCAACAGGAACTTTGTGGGACGTATGGGGCACAGGGAAAGTGAAGTATATCTTACGAATCCCGCTGTAGCGGCAGCGTCGGCCGTTCTCGGTCGAATAGCCTCACCGGAGGAATTGAAGGGGGTCCACAGGTTATGAAATTCAGGGGTCGTGTGTGGAAATTCGGGGATCACATAAATACGGATTTAATCATACCGGCAAGGTACATCAATCGCACCGATCCTTCTTTTCTGGCATTGCACGTTATGGAGGACGCAGATCCCACCTTTGCCTCCAAAGTGCAGCCGGGAGACATAATAGTGGCGGGTGAAAATTTCGGTTCTGGTTCATCTCGGGAGCACGCCCCTATTGCGATAAAGGCGGCAGGTATCGTTTGTGTTATAGCTAAGAGTTTTGCCCGCATATTTTACCGCAACGCTTTTAACATTGGTCTTCCCATATTCGAATGCCGTCCTCTCTACGAACTTGTAGAGGAGGGTGAAGTGATCGAGGTGGATGGTGATAGCGGTTTAATCTCTTTGCCGAATGGTGATGTCCTCAACGTAGAGCCCATCCCTCCCTTTATGCAGGAACTTGTGAGGGCGGGTGGTCTCATACCTTACCTGACTGCGCGTACCAGAAAGCTGTGATGGGGTGATATGATGGCAGAAACTATAGAGATAGCTGTATTTCCCGGTGATGGTATTGGTCCGGAGGTGATCAATGAGGCATTGAAGGTATTGAAAGCGGTGGGGAAAAAGGTAGGAGTGGAGTTTATGATCCATTTTGGTTTTGTGGGTGGCGCTGCCTACGATGAGTATGGCGAACCTTTACCTGCGGTTTCTATGGAGCTCGCGAGAAGATCCAAGGGGGTATTGTTGGGTGCAGTGGGTGGTCCAAAGTGGGATGTATTGGATTTCCATCTTCGACCTGAGAGGGCACTACTGGGACTCCGTTCCGGACTCAACCTCTTTGCAAATTTACGGCCTGTAACCGTGTTTGAGGAACTCATAGAGGCCTCTCCTCTAAAGAAAGAAATCATCTCCGGTGTGGACATACTCATCGTAAGGGAACTCACGGGGGATGTGTACTTCGGTGAACCCCGGGGTATTCGGGAAGATAGGGGTATGCGCGTCGGGATCAATACCCTCATTTATACCGAGGAGGAAATAAGGAGGATAGCTCGGGTAGCCTTTGAAGCGGCAATGGGAAGACGAAAGAAGATCACGTCAGTGGATAAGGCGAATGTTCTCGAGAGCAATCAGCTCTGGAGGGAGGTTGTGTCTGAAGTGGCCAAAGGTTATCCTGAAGTAGAGTTGAATCACATGTTTGTGGATAACTGCGCCATGCAGCTCATTCTGAATCCTCGTCAGTTCGATGTCATAGTGACGACGAACATGTTCGGCGATATACTGAGTGATGAGGGTGCTACAATCACAGGTTCTATTGGTCTTTTACCCTCGGCGAGTCTCGGATACGAACATTCCCTCTACGAGCCCATTCATGGCTCAGCGCCGGATATTGCGGGAAAGAACATCGCTAACCCTCTCGCTGCGATCCTCTCTGTTGCCCTTATGTTCCGTTACACACTTAAAATGGAGGAAGCAGCCTCAATGATAGAGAACGCTGTTCGCCGTGTGCTCAGAGAGGGTTTGCGAACGCGAGATATTTACAAAGAAGGAACAACTCTCGTTGGAACATCTGAAATGGGCGATGCTGTAGTGGGTGCTCTCTAAATGCAGAGTGTGAAACACTTTGAACGAATAGTTCTTCCCCATATTCCTCACAGTGATATATACCGCCGAATTGGGTACAGTCGTTTTACTTCCGTTAGTCCAGAACAGAAGAGGTGGATCGACGAAGCCATTGAGGAGGCTCTCGTTCACATCACGCTGCGGGGGGCTTTTCGGATTGTGCCCGTTGTTATAGAAGAACCGGAACGGATTCTGTTACCAGAGGGTGATTTTTTTGCTAGTTCCAAACTTGTCTCTTTTTTGGGAGATGTGGAGGAAATTTGCTTAATGGGTGCGACCGCGGGAGAGCAGATCATTAGAGCTATCGAGGGGGAAACGGCAAGGGGAAACCTCTCCAGGGCGGTTGTGTTTGATGCTGTGGCAAGTGAGATTGTGGATGCATCGCTCGATTGGATTATGGGATATGTGAATCAGGGTTTGCGCAGGGAAGGGAAGAGACTTATGAGTTACAGATATTCCGCGGGATATGGTGACTTTTCCCTGGAGAATCAAGCAATAGTATGTCGACTGCTCGAGCTTGAGCGGTTGGGGGTACGTCTTACAGAGCGTTTTGTTTTGGTGCCCGAGAAGTCGGTTACGGCATTAACGGGAATCATCAGGGAGAGTTCTCGAGAATGAGGCATGGAAGGATGAAGAAGATAAAGGAGCTTTTACGGAGGAAGGTAGTTGTACTTGATGGGGCCACAGGGACAGAACTCCAGAAGAGAGGTATGCCCGTAGGGGTTTCACCTGAGCTCTGGTGTTTGGAGCACCGGGACGTAATTGCGGAGATCCACAGGGCTTACCGTGAGGCGGGATCGGATGTCGTCTATACCTGTACCTTTGGTGCTAATAGGCAGAAGTTGATGGAATACGGTTTTCGGGATGTGGCTACCGTAAATAGGGAACTGGCAGAGGTGGCGCGCCGAGCAGTTGGTTCTGGAGGGCTTGTGGCGGGAGACATAGGCCCTACGGGCCGGTTTGTTGAACCTTTCGGTGATCTCCCCTTTGAAGAGGCGGTAGAGATATTCAAAGAACAGGCGAAAGGACTCATGGAAGGTGGCGTTGATCTCTTTGTGATAGAGACGATGATGGATATCCAGGAAGCGAGGGCTGCCCTTTTGGCTGTTAAAGAACTGGGGGATTATTTCACCATTGTCACCATGACATTTGAGAAAGACGGACGGACACTTGGAGGAACGGATCCTATAACCGCCCTTGTTACCCTACAGAGTCTCGGAGCCGATGCTGTGGGCTGCAACTGTTCCGTGGGGCCGAGGGAAATGATCTCGTGGATCGAAGGTATGTTCCCTTATGCCAGGGTACCCCTCATTGCTAAGCCCAATGCAGGGCTTCCCAGGCTGGAGGACAGAAGAACTGTTTTTGAAATGGGTCCGGAGGAATTTGGAAGTTACGTTAAAGCTTTTATAGAGAGGGGTGTTTCCATTTTGGGTGGCTGTTGCGGTACTGGACCTGAACATATTGCGGCCTTGTCGAGAAACTTAAAGGATCTTTCTCCACCTTCCCCTAAGCCGTATAGAGTGGGTGTCCTCTCTTCCGCTCGGTCTCACTGTGTTGTTGGTGAGACAAGAAACACTCCTTTGGTTATTGGTGAGAGGATAAATCCCACCGGAAAGAAAGACCTACAGGAAGAACTGCGTGCGGGCAAGATGGATATGGTCAGGCGACTTGCCCGTGAGCAGGTGCTGCAGGGTGCTGATCTGCTGGATATAAACGTAGGTGTCCCTGGCATAGATGAGGCAGGTGTAATTGGGGATGTAATAAAGGCTGTAGTAGCTGTTACTGATGTACCCCTTGTCATCGACACCAAGGATACCAAAGCCCTGGAAAGGGCACTGCGGATATACCCCGGACGGGCATTGGTGAATTCTATCACGGGTGAAGAGGCAAAGATGAGAGAGTTACTCCCCCTTGCTTCGAAATACGGTGCGATGTTTATCCTCCTACCCATTGCTGACGGGGAGGTGCCTGATAGGTTTGAGAGGAGACGGGAGGTAATAAAAAGTGTTTTAAAAGAGGCGCGTCGGTTCGGTTTTCGCAAAGAGGACATCCTTGTGGATGGTCTTGTAACAACGGTAGCTACCCATTCCCTCGGAGTTTTAGAGACCTTGAAAACTGTTGAGTGGTGTAGGCGGGTGCTTAAATGTCAGACGGTTTTAGGTGTGTCTAATGTTTCGTTTGGCATGCCGGAGAGGCGGTGGTTGAATACCGCCTTAATGGCCCTCGCTATGAAGCATGGGATATCGGCCGCTATTATCAATCCGGGTAGCCCCGAGGTTATGGGTGTGAAGAGGGCACTGGATGTTCTTCTGGGATACGATCCCGGTGGGCGGATCTATGTTGGATGTTACAGTGGGAAGGGTGAAAGAAGGGGTGTCAGCGAGCAGTTTGGGCCTGAGGAGGGGCTTAAGCAGGCCATAATTGAAGGGGATCGCGAGGGGGTTGTAGACAGGATAAAAGAATTGCTCGATGGAGGATATGGGGCGGCAAACGTAGTTCAAAAGATCATGATACCTGCAATTGTGGAAGTGGGTGAAAGGTTTGAAAGAAGGGAGTTCTTTCTGCCTCAGCTTGTGTCAGCAGCGGAAGCTATGGAGAGGGGCATGACGTATATCGGACCTTTTCTGGAGAAGGGTGAAGCCCAGAGTAAGGGCAAGGTGATTCTTGCCACTGTGAAAGGTGACATACACGATATAGGAAAGAACATAGTTGCCCTTATGCTGCGCAATCATGGGTACAGAGTCATCGATTTGGGGAAGGATGTGCCCACGGAACTCATTGTGAAAAGAATTAAAGATGAAAGCCCTCTAGCTGTTGGCCTTTCTGCATTAATGACTACGACGATGACAGTGATGAGGGAAGTTATTCAAAGGACCCGCTCTGAAGGCTTCGATATCCCTTTTTTACTTGGTGGTGCCGTGGTAACTGAAGAATATGCGAGAAGTCTCGGGGCGTTCTATGGTAGAGATGGAGTAGATGCTGTGCGTATCCTTGATACCTTGCGCAGGAAAGATGAGAAAGAGGTGAAGAAGTGAGTGTTGAGTTATGGAGAGATAGATTGGCAAAGCTGATTATTACGAGATCCTTTCAGTACCGGGAAGATCCACCTTTTGTTCTGGCTTCGGGGAAGAAGAGCAATTACTACTTCAACTGTAAAGCCACTACCCTTCATCCTGAGGGTATGAATCTCATCGGCAACATTCTCTTCTCGATGGTTAAGGACTTGCCCATAACCGCCGCTGGAGGATTGACCCTCGGTGCTGATCCTATGGCCATTGCCCTCTCCCTCATATCGTTTCAGCAGAACAAGCCCATAAAGGCTTTCATAGTGCGTAAGGAGACCAAAGGCCACGGGATGGAGAGAACCATTGAGGGTGAAGTTTACCCAGGGGAGAGGGTTGTCATCCTCGACGATGTGATTACCACGGGAGGTTCGACAATCACGGCGATAGAAAGGGCGAGAGCCAACGGTCTTGTGGTGGAAGGAGTAATTTCTCTTATCGACAGGGAAGAAGGTGGCAGGGAGAATATATTGAAACATGTTGATTCTGTAAGGTCGGTTTTTACCCGCTCAGAGATCTTTGAGCTTTTTAGAGTTCTGTCCGCAGCCGATTAACAAGGATATGGGCCTGCCTTAGAGGTTCTGGGATACGGTAACCCCGGCATGTGTCTAAAACGATTTGGCACGCTTTGGTTAAACTGATGCGATGTCCTGGTGATACGTAAATGGGTTTGACGTTTTTTTTGGTTCTGAGCGCAGTTCCGACAACCTGGCCTTCGTAATACAGAGGTGTTTGATCACCCACATTTGATCCAACCTCACCACATTCTCCCAAGAGCCTTGATTTTGCACATCCGATAGTGGGTAAATCGAGGAAGAGACCGATGTGAGAGGCAAGACCTAGACCCCGGGGATGAGCTATTCCCTGACCGTCCAATAAAACGACATCGGGAACCTCTTTTAGTTTTGCGAATGCTTGTAACAGAATGGGACCTTCACGAAAGCTGAGGAGACCAGGTATGTACGGGAAGGTGACAGAGCCACTGGCATAAGCTTCCTCTGATATTTTCATGTCTTCGTATGACAGAACTACAACAGCTGCGTATAGCTTTTCACTTTCACGGGAGTAGGAAACATCTGCACCTGCTACAAGACACGGTCTTTGGGGAAAATTTTCATCTGTAAGGATGAGTTGAGAGCGGAGCTGCTTCTGTATTTCACGGGCCTTTTTAATGTCTAATTCCCATTCGTGTAGATGACGAATAGATATCATTGTCTTTAGGCGAGTGATAATTGTTCTTTGAGAAGATCTCCTGCGCTTTTTTTATGTCCTTCTGAATCTGCTCTACTAATTCCGCGGGGCTTGGGAATTTCCTCTCTTCTCTTATCCTTTCCAGGAAGAGGACATTTATTTTCTGGCCGTAAATGTCGCCAGTGAAGTCTAATATAAAAGCCTCGATGGATACTTTGTCGTCTCCGAACGTGGGATTGTTACCTATATTCACTACGGCGGGTAAAAGTTCTTCTCCCAACTCTGCGAAGGCTGCGTAAACCCCGTCGGCAGGAAATAGCACCTTCTCCGGTAAAACGTTTGCGGTGGGAAATCCGAGACCCTTTCCACGGTGGTGACCATGAATCACCGTGCCTCTCATATTGTATGGACGCCCCAGGTACGCTGCAGCTTTTCTCACATCACCACTCTGGATGGTCTTTCTAACCAGTGTGCTGCTTATGATTTTGCCGTCCATAGTATAAGGTTCCATAATTTCCACGGAAAAACCCAGCTTTTTACCCCACTGAATGAGCGTATGCTTGTTACCTCCTTTTGCATGACCGAAGGTGTAGTCATGGCCGATTAGAACTTTTTTCACTTTGAAATTTTTCCAGAGAATCTCAAAAATGAATTCGTCCGCCGTAATGCGGGAGAATTCATAAGTAAAGGGTATTATGATGAGCCCATCGATACCTTCCCTTTTGATGAGATCGATCTTTTCTTCCTTTGTATTGATGAGGTAAAAGGGTCGCCGCTCAGGGTGAAGGAGCATCTTGGGATGGGGATCAAAGGTAATTACAACGGCTTGACGCCCTGCATTTTTTGCTTCCCGGATGAGCCTCTGGAATATCTCCCTGTGTCCGAGATGAACGCCGTCAAAGTTTCCTATGGTCACGAATGATTCGTGAAAAACTGATGGGATGTTTTTATAATCCTCGAGGACAATCATGGGGGGAGATTATCAAAAATATGAGAAATTTCAAGACCATAATTTTGCCTTGACAACGGAAGTTGGTGGTTGTAAAAATATTCTACACTTAAAGTGCCGAAGTGGCGGAATTGGTAGACGCGCTAGGTTCAGGGTCTAGTGGGCGAAGGCCTGTCCGGGTTCAAATCCCGGCTTCGGCACCATGCTGAGGAAAAAGTGAGGGTTAACCGTGGGAAGGTTAACCTTTTTTGTTTTGTTGAATGATCGCACGTTTCCTCTTGAGTTTCGAGGTTGGGTGCTTTTAAATGTAGGTAAGTTCGGGCTAAAACAGGAGGGCAGATGAATAAGGAATCCAGGGTATTTGTTTCTGGTGGTACAGGCATGGTGGGAAGTGCTATTGTGAGAAAGCTTCTAGAAAGAGGGTATACCAATATCATCTCCAACTATCACAGAAAGATTCCTTCCCATTCTTATCCATCAACCGTTAATTTCCACCAGCTTGACCTTACAAATCAGGCATTAACAGAGCAGTTCTTTGAGTCCCAAAGGCCAGAGTATGTTTTTCTTTCTGCGGCTAGAGTGGGTGGTATTTTGGCAAACAACACCTATAAAGCGGAGTTTATATACGAAAACATAGCCATTGCCTCAAATATCATCCATTTGTCGTATAAATACGGCGTCAAAAAACTTCTCAACCTGGGGTCGTCGTGCATTTATCCCAAGTTTTCACCCCAACCTATGAAAGAGGAGTACTTGTTGACGGGTCTTTTGGAGCCCACAAATGAACCCTATGCCGTAGCGAAAATCGCTGCGATCAAGCTCTGTCGCTACTATAATGAACAGTATGGTACCAACTTTATTTCCTGCATGCCCACAAATCTCTACGGACCTAATGATAACTTTGATCTATTTACCTCCCATGTGTTGCCTGCACTGCTCAGGAAGATGTATTTGGCCAAGTGTATAGAGGATGAAAATTGGGTCTTGGTTCGTAAAGATTTTCAGGAGAGACCTGTAGATGGAGTGGATGGAAGTGCCTCGGAAGGAGAGATATTACAAACACTTGAAAGGTATGGGATCAAAAGGGAAAGAGACGGTTTAACAATGACGATGTGGGGAACCGGAAATGTGTATAGGGAGTTTCTTTATGTGGACGACTGTGCTGACGCGTGCATTTTTTTGATGGAATCAGTGGATGCCAAAGATATAAAAAAATTAAGCGAGGACTATTTTGTCAATGTTGGGACTGGCGAAGATTTGAAAGTGAAAGAGTTAGCTTTGCTCATAAAAGATATAGTTGGTTTTAAGGGGAATGTGGATCATGATTTGAGTAAACCCGATGGGACACCGAGAAAACTCCTGGATATTAGCAAACTTAGACAGCTTGGCTGGGCTCCCAAAACGCCATTGGAGGAAGGTATCAGAAAGACGTTTGAATGGTACTTAAAGAGTGGGGTTTAAAATGTTTTTGCGTGATCGATCTTCTACTGAAATGCACCTATCGCCAAGTAAAATTAAAAGAGGTTGGTTCACTCACCAACCTCTTCAGTTTTCCAGTGGAGCTGGGGGGAGTCGAACCCCCGACCTCTTGAATGCCATTCAAGCGCTCTCCCAACTGAGCTACAACCCCAAAAGTTAAAGAAATTATAACTAAACTGTGAAAACCTTGTCAATAAATTTTACCCAGTATTTTTTCCGCAGTATAAAGATAGGATTTGACTAGCAAACTGGACTAACGTTAGAAAGTATATTGACTATGTGATCTTCTTTGTATAATATTCCACGGCTTGATGGGCAAATCTGGACTGAGGGTAGTTGACTCTGAAGGGCGGAAGCGTATTTTTTTCTAAATTACCCCCCTTTATCGAGTATCTGATTCTCTAGAGTTTCACTCTTTGATAAAAACTATCCGAGGAAGCAGAAGAAGGTATCAGATAGGAAAACAGGCCGAGATTGTGGGATTCTTGGCTTTGTCCTCCCTCAGATAGAGTAGCAGAAAGAGGAACATAAGGTGAAATTGGGAGAATGTGATTTAAACCTTGAAGTTTTAGGGAAAGATGCGATATGGCTTTAAATCAATCTGAAGACACGAGTTTAAAATGAAAGCGCTCATTACAGGTATCACAGGTCAGGATGGCTCGTACCTTGCGGAGCTTCTTTTATCTAAAGGTTATGAAGTTCATGGTCTTATCCGTCGGGCTAGCACGTTTAACACTGGTCGCATAGACCATATCTATACAGATCCTCACACCGAAGGCGCAAAACTATTTCTCCACCACGGGGATCTTTCTGACTCTGGCCAGCTGATAAACCTCATCTATAACATAAAACCCGACGAAATTTACCATCTTGGTGCCCAAAGCCATGTGCGAGTCTCCTTTGATACCCCCGAATACACAGGAGACATAACGGGCCTTGGTACAACAAGGCTACTGGAAGCCATCCGTAGAAGTGGTATCAAGACAAAATACTACCAGGCATCATCCTCAGAACTCTTTGGTGCCTCTCCTCCTCCACAGTCAGAAAAAACACCCTTCTATCCTCGAAGCCCCTATGCTGCCGCAAAACTCTATTCCTTTTGGATGACGGTTAACTACCGTGAGGCCTATGGACTATTTGCCTGTAATGGTATACTCTTTAACCACGAATCACCCCGCAGGGGTGAGACCTTTGTAACTCGCAAGATTACCAGAGCTCTTGCGAATATCTTAGCGGGCAATCAGAAGAAGCTATATCTCGGTAATCTCAATGCCAAAAGGGATTGGGGCTTTGCACCGGAGTATGTAGAGATGATGTGGCTTATGTTACAACAGGACAAACCAGATGATTATGTGATAGGGACAGGGGAGAGCCACAGTGTTCGAGAATTTGTGGAAATTGCCTTTTCTTATGCAGGTATAGAAATAGAATGGATTGGCGATGGTCCTCAAGAAAGAGGCATTGTCAGCTCGATAAGATGTGAAGTAGATAACATTAAGCCAGGTGATACGATCATAGAAATAGACCCCCGTTATTTTCGCCCAACGGAAGTTGAGCACCTCCAGGCAGATATCACCAAGGCAAGAGAAAAACTCAACTGGCAACCCCGTGTCACGTTCTCTGAACTTGTGAAAATAATGGTGGATTATGACCTAAAGATGGTAGGTATTGAACCACCCGGAGAGGGTATATCGACATGTCAGGCAAAAAACTTCTGCTACACCGAACATACCTTCGAAACGAATGATAAGATAAGGGAGAGATGAATTTTTATTACCAATCTACGTTATATTTTTTATAGCTCTTTCATGCTAAAAGAGAGATTTAAAGAAATCGAAGATACACTTTTATCAGAGACAAAATCCTTTTATGGTGAGAGACTTGTAACCCTTGCGCTATATAGGAAGCCCACTTTTTTTGGACATGGTATCAAGAAACATAAAAATATTTATCCGTGTTTCATCCACCTTCATCCGTGACTAAATTTAATTAACCACAGGTTTTAACGGATGCATACAGACTAACGCAGTTAAAATATTTTTTAACAAAAATAACTATAAAAATAATGAGGTTATCATGAAAGTAGTTATCCTCGCTGGTGGGCTTGGTACTCGTCTCTCTGAAGAAACGATTGTTAAACCTAAACCTATGGTAGAAATTGGGGGAAAGCCAATCCTCTGGCATATTATGAAGATTTATTCTGCCCATGGATTAAACGATTTCATAATCTGTTGTGGTTATAAAGGGTATATGATCAAGGAATACTTTGCTAACTATTTTCTCCATATGTCGGATGTAACATTTCATATGTCTGAAAACCGTATGGAGGTTCACCAGTGCCATTCAGAACCATGGCGTGTTACCCTTGTGGATACGGGAGAAAACTCCCTTACAGGTGGACGACTAAAAAGGGTGGCTAAGTTCTTGCAAAATGAAGACCTTTTTTGCTTCACTTATGGTGATGGTGTTGCCGACATAGATATTACTGTTGAGATAAACTTCCATAAATCTCATGGTAAATGGGCAACTATAACAGGGGTTCAACCACCTGGTCGATATGGTGCCCTTGAGGTAAAAAACCAACAAGTATGTGGCTTTACAGAAAAGCCCAGAGGAGACGGTGGTATGA